>CALBJF010000343.1 GCA_937892665.1 uncultured euryarchaeote
GATTGAATTCTTTACAGGAAATAAACGCGTTTCCAGGTCTGAAATTACAGGCCGAGTTCGTGCATTTTCTTCCAAAAATGAAAAACAATATCTAGGATTAGATAATGGCTCGATCATCCACGTTTCAGATAAGTACGAGTTAACTGGAATACATCAATTTCCTTACGCAATACGATGTCTAGAGTTAACTGAAAAGCACTTACTCGTCGGAACTTGGTTCAATATATATGGTATTGATTTAGCCACGAACGAAATTGATTGGACAATCGAGCACAAAGGATTAGTTGAGCAAATCATTATCAACAAGAATCAAACAAAAATGCTCTTTTTTGGAGAAGATCAAAACGACTGGACAGAAGCGGAACCTGTTGGAATCTGCAGCATTCCCCAACAACCTGTGGAAGTTGATGACTCCTTCCTACAAGGCTGGTTTGAGAAAGAAGTGGTATTTGCTGAGACAAACCCAGAAGTCGTCTATAGAAACGTAGATGACTTTGAATCTCTTTTGTCAGAAGGGGAGAGAGAAATGCTTTCAGATTCCGATCGAATTGAAGAATTTGCATTTGATGCTTTATCGGATGCGCTGAATGAAATTAGTCATTCAATCGAAGACATCGATGAAGAAGAAGGAGATGATTTGTTGAGCATGCTCCATGAATCGAGTGAAGTATTCATACCGCCATCAGCCCATGCAGGTGACGACCAAACCTATGTCCTTGAACAGGGAGAAGCATCACTCATACTGACTCTTGATGCTTCGAATACAAATGACCCCCAAAGCAACATTGTCCGTTGGTCATGGCTCGATTCGACTGGAAAGGAGATTGCGACTTCTCAGAAAGTGAAGGTAAGACTTCCAATCGGTACGCATCAATTTGAACTGAGAGTTGAAGCATCAGATGGTGTCTTAACAACAGATTACGTTCAAATCACAATCCTATCCTCAGACTCATGAAGGTGGAGTTCCTAGCATTGACATGAGCGTCCAATCACCACTGGTTGAGAACTTTCTAGTCGGGCCACTCCAGATGAGATGCTCCGTTGTAACCGATGTACAAACAGGCGATACTGTGATCATCGATGGCGGTGATGAACCTCAACGCCTGATTAATTGGATAGAGAATTGTGAAGGCAACGGCCCAAATTGGTCAAACTATTCCAAGGAGGAAACACAAATCCTTCAACGCAATGTTGTTGCTCTCTTGAATACGCATGCCCATTTTGATCACAGTGGACACATACCCACACTCAAACAACATTACAATGTAGAATGGTATCTTCATCCTGATGATACCTTCCTGCAAACATTGGCTAAAACAGCAGCGGTTCGATATGGAATCCATCTCCCTGAACCTGCTCTTGCTGATGTTCAGATTCAAGACGATGAACTGTTGAAACTTGGCTCTATTGAATTTGAAATCCTTCACACACCGGGCCACACGCTCGGAGGATGTTGCCTTCGATTACTAATTGATGATGAAGCTGATCATTTGTTTGTTGGAGACACCTTATTCGCCGGATCTGTTGGTAGAACCGATTTAGAAAATACTGGAGGAGATTTCAATGTTCTTTCAAACAGTATTCGGACAAAGTTGTGGCCATTGAATCCTGAGACGATTGTTCATCCTGGGCATGGGCCTCTAACCACAATCGGTCACGAGAAGAGGACGAACCCATTCGTTGGTGAATCAGCAGGTGAAGGTGGAACCTTCACATTTGGAAAATATGCTTAACCAAGCATTGCTGAAAGTGCTTCTTGGAATACTGGCAACGCCTCTTCCCATGTTGCTACAATTCCATAATCTGCGTGCTGGAAGATTGCAGCATCAGCATCTTTGTTGATTGCTACAATATACTTTGAAGAACGCATACCAGCGAGATGTTGAATCGCACCAGAAATTCCAACTGCAATGTAGAGATTTGGATTTACTGTCTTACCAGTTTGACCAACTTGCATAGAGTGAGGGATTTCCCCCCATGTGTCAACAGCAGCTCTTGAAGCGCCAACAGCTGCTCCTATGGTATCTGCAACTGCTTCAAGATGAGCAAAATTTGCAGGTGAACCCATGCCTCTTCCTCCAGAGATAACGATGTTTGCTTCAGACACATCGAGACGAGTACTTGCTCGTTGCATAACCTCTTGCACAGCAGTTTTGACGTCCCCTGATGCATCGACGATTGATACATCACAGGATCCATCATTACCTACTGAATCGAATACATTTGCTCGTACAGTAATCACTGCTTCTCCAGAAACCGAAACTGTTTGATTTGCCTTACCGGAGTAGATTGGAGAAGTTAGGTTTGTACCATCGATTCGAATGACATCTTGAACTACTGAAATATTTCGTCGCGCTGCAAGACGTGCTGCTACGTCTTTGCTTCGTGTCGTGGCAAGACAAAGGACAGTTCCAGAGGGTAGTGCGCTATCAAGAGCACTTGCCCATCCACTGCTGTCGTTTCCATCAAAGACATCTGATTTTACTGCGATGATCTTAGAAATTCCTGAAAGAGATTGGACGGAGTCCGCAACCGATGCGTCTGTACACGGAACCACAAGTATTGGTTCTCCTCCAAAGGCATGGGCTGCTGTTACGAGTTCTGCGGTTGAAGGATGGATGCTTCCCTTTGATAATTCTGCTATTACAATCATATTTGTCATATTATTCACCTCATAGTACATTTGCTTCATCACGAAGAAGTTGAGCAACTTGCGAAGCGCTGGCTCCGCCTTCGAATGTTTTTCCTGCAGGTTTGGCAGGAGGCATAGAATGGGAAGCGATATTGATTGATGATGATGGAGCTGAAGCGCTCATGAGTTCCACTTTCGCTTTCTTAGCCATCATAATTCCTTTCACATTCGGCTTTCGGACTTTGAAATCTGCTTTGTCACAGGATATGACTGCTGGTAAAGCAACATTGATCTTGGCAACCCCTGATTCTATTGGCATTGATACTACGACAGAATCTGAAAATTCTGCTCCTATAACGTTGGAAGCATTTCCCCAGCCGAGTCTTTCAGCGAGTCCAGGTCCTGTGGAACCAGCACCAGTATCAGCTGCGGATTTTCCGCAGTAGACGACAGTAGCGCCCATTCCTTGAATTGTTTCTGAAAGAATGCTCTGGAGGGCATTGGAATCAAGTTCAGACCAGGATTCATCCCAGACACGTACGATATTATCCACGCCAATTGCCTTTGCGTCCTTGAGAATCTTCTCAGAGCCTGGTCCACCGACGGTGAGTGCTGTTACCGTGCCATCAGTAGCTTCCTTGTGGCGGATTGCAGTTTCAATTGCAAACTCGTCATATGGGCTCATGACCATTTTGACGGATGAGAGATCCACACGGTCTCCTTGGACCACAATTTTAGCATTGGTATCGGGTACTTGCTTCACTAAAACTACGATTGTAGGCATCTGTATCAATTGTCCGAATGAGGCTCGATTCATGAAGATTGGCTTTGCGCCGTTTGTAATTTAAGAATATAAATCAAAAGCACGGAAATCTTTAGAAACCGTCTGTATTAAGGCCAATTTCCATGTCAGATGAACGAGTATTTCCCGGACCATCGCCCGCCCAAGCAGACACACTCAACGCTTGGAGAGAACTGTTTGAATCCAAACATAGCGAGGACTTTAGATCCCTAAAAGGGACTGATTGTCTTGAGCAGCCAATCTTTCCGTTTGAAGTCGATTACAGAGATATTGATCGCAACGATGTGCTAAGCCTTTACTTTAATGAAATACCAGAGGAAACGATAGAACTTGCAAATGAAGTTCTTCGCACAATGGTCGCTGAGTATGAGGTTAGCGACATTCGATGTATACTCCGTCCCCTCTTCCTCCCACCCGAACGCACAATGAGTATTTCCTCCTTACGAATGAGAAACAGAGGTAAAATTGTTAGTTCTGTGGTGAGAGTCAAGGATGTAGGACCTCGCTTAGGCTATCTGCAAGAGGCGCTCTATGTGTGTGTTCGCTGTGAGGCGAGAGATATCGTCAAACAAAAAATTGCTCGGGAGAGAAAACGTCCTGAAGGACCTTGTCAAGATTGCTTCAATAAAGCGATGGAAACGTTTGAAGGTAAAATCCCATATGGTGTTTATGAACGCCTGAAATCTTCGATGAAACTCACTGCTGAGGGTTCATTTTACAAAGATATTCAATATTTGTCTGTTTCAGATATCGACGACTCATCTGGGCAACCAATTTGGGTCGTTATAGACGATGAATATGTAGATACTTACAAGATTGGAGACACTGTGAGAATCAATGGCGTCGTCCAGATAGATCCTGTCCCTGATAGAAACTTCATGAAAGATACACGACGTATTCTACAAATTCATGCATTCAGTATTGAGAATCTGTGAACGCCTATCAGGATGTAATGCTTAGCATTGTCTCGTAAGATTCTGGATGTTCTTCAAAGTGCTGGGCGATTGAAACCAAACCGTTTGCCACGCCTTCCGCAACACCCATTTTCGCATCAAAAGGATGGAGCGTACCATCTTTCACTGCCTGCTTGAATTGATCAAGATTATCCCAAGTGCTTGGTTCTCCAAATTTAGGATTCGGAGTGACTGTGATTGACCCGAATTCGGGTAAAACAACATGTTCAGCAAGTTCGTAAACAGGTGAATTATTATCGACAGGATCGAGATAAGCCTTTTTCATTTTCTTTTGGACAAGTTGAAGAGTATCATGAAGCAATAAAGCTCCATTGGGATCAGATTTGCTCATCTTGTGATCAAAGGAATCCATTCGAACACCTGATGCCTTCAATGAGGAAAGGATTGGAGTGTGAAGACAGGTCGCCTTCTTCCAGTTCCATTTTGAGGCCATATCTCTCATGAACATGTGGGCTTTTCGTTGATCCATTCCACCAAGGGCAACATCAATTCCAAGTTCAAAAATATCTGCAGCCTGCATGGCAGGATAATAGAATTTAGACAAATCATGGTCTGAGGAAGCTTCATCACGCCCCATGATAGTGAATGTTTTACGAACCATCGGCAGTGTTGCTCCCTTCGAACATCGAAGTACTCTTGCCCAATAATTACCAGAATCCATGAGCGCACTAGCCCAAACAAATCGAAGTTGTCCAGGGCCTTCTCCTTCCTCTGGATAATCAAGGAGGGCTCGGAAAGTCTCTTCCATATACACAGCAGTCTTCTGAATATCATCCATCTGACCACCGAATTTGTCATTGACCCATGCATGCCAATCTGCGAGGAAAACCAAGACATTTGCTTTTGCCTCAAGCATCCGTTTTAGTTGCAGTGAAAGGACCTTCCAGCCAATATGGGCTTTGCCACTTGGTTCGAAACCAACGTAGCATCGAATTACACCATCGCCAGACATTGAGGTCTCATCAGCCAGACAGTCGACAAGGTGGTTAATGCCAACACATTCTTCAACATCTGAAACCATTAGACAAAGACGCTTACGCTGTTCTTCGTTTAGTTCCTTAATACGTTCATATCTTTCCTCGAAGGGAGATAGGAGCGTATCAACGTCCATGTCCACACCTCAAACAAGGTCTGTGAGTTTCTTCACTTTGCCTTCCGACGGAGGTGTTCCTGCTGCAATCATCTTTTCGATTTCTGCAATCATTGATTCAGCAAGATCAATCGTTTCTTGTGTTACAGTTGAACTCATCTCGATCGATTTACGAATCATCTTAATGCCAGATTTAGCTTTTGAGTATTTCTTTCCGTCTTCCTTTGCTTTATCACCGCGTTGTTTGGGAGTGTATCCAGTTGCTTCGTCGAGGAAAGATGACCACTTCTTACGACTTTCTAACGCTG
Organism: uncultured euryarchaeote; assembly: GCA_937892665.1. Classification (GTDB taxonomy): domain Archaea; phylum Thermoplasmatota; class Poseidoniia; order Poseidoniales; family Poseidoniaceae; genus MGIIa-L2. Next base: position 5,807 of record CALBJF010000343.1, read on the forward strand.
TTTCACGACCGCCGTCCTGAGATAAAAATGATTCAAGATCAGACCCTTTGAGTTGTACGACGTCAACCATGAGTTTGCCTTGATCTGTATAGGAACCTTTGATGGATGAAAGAAGACCGAACGATGCTTCAAATTCACCTTCAGAATTTGCTTGAACATTACCGAAATGTTGTGCTGCTAACTTTGCAAGACCAGCATTTCCACCAATCGACTTTTCTAAACCACGCTTAACTGCGAATCGCTCCATGTTAGGCCATCGACAGGTGCCTCATAAGTCTCGCGAAAGAGAAGCCACCTCATGCGGGGGGTTTTTTTGTGTTAATCTCTGCGCCAACTATGCGCAAGTTAATGGCGATAGTACTAATTGGGGTTCTCCTTCTACCATTGGCTTCTGCTTCTGAAGTCAAATTTTCTGATTTAACACCGCTTAGTTCGCAGAATCTGGCACTGAATGCTGGGGATGTTTCTCCAGATGGAACCACTGTTCTCGTGGTTGGTTCTGATGGATTCGTTCATGGTTTTTCTGCAAATGAGCCAGGTGATCGAGCAAAAGATATTTCCATAGACAGTGGGCGAAGCGCCTCTTTCAATGATGTTGCATGGCACCCCAACGGTGAGACTGCCCTCATTGCAGGTGATTTGGGAGCCGCCCTACGATATGTCCATTCTGACCAAACCATTGAATCCTTGAATGGAGCCACGATTGTAAACGGAATAGAGCTTACAAATGTTGAATGGAGAGCGGGAGGCGATCTCGCTTTCTTTGGAGCAAAAAATGGCAACATATACAGTTTTAATCAAGGTGAAGGGCTTACTGAAATGGAAGGTAGTATGAATTCAACGGTTACTGATATAGCGTGTCATCTCGAACAAAATATCTGTGTTTTGACGACTCTCGAAGATGGTATCGGAGTCATTGATAGAACAAGAGAATTAACTTGGATAAGTGGAACCTCAAACCAAGCATGGATGGCTATTGATTGTCCTAAGTCTACACTTTACACATGCACTGGGTTTGCTAGTGGGAGACAATATCTTTCGATACGTCTCGATATCGAGGATGCATCAAAATCGACCGGCGATCTTGATGGAGATGGTAAAACAGAAGCACGACTTCTGGAAAATGGTGATAGCGATTTCATCAAACTAAGCCGTGGATATGATGGAACTACAGTCGTCCACATGGCTCCAATGGAATCTGTTCGGTACCAACCAAAATTGAATGAGATATTCATTCATACCTCTTCAGAAGAATTAACTGCATTCAATCCGACTGTTGCAGGAGATAGTATTACCCTGATTTGGGAAAAGGGAGAAAATGATGGATGGATGATGACGAATACAGGAAAGATTGTCCAAATCACTCCTGATGTAACAACACCAACCTTGGGGATAATGGAAACACTTGTTTTCACTGCTGTGGCGATTTCTGTTCCTGGAGTCATTATTGGTTTGATTTACATGAATTCTCCGTTTTTACAACGTAAATACCGCCAACTGCGAGGCTTTGATAAGAAAAAGTAATCATTCTTATCCCCACGGAGCTCGTGCTAAAGTTCATCAATCACTTTCAACCACGTCGGGTTAGGGAACACTATGGAACCATACGAAGGCCTAGACTTTTACGACATTGAGTCCTTACTTACAGAAGAAGAAATTATGATTCGCGACATGGTTCGTAACTGGGTCGATGAAGAAGTCATTCCTAAGATTGAACATGCATGTGCTGAGGGTATTTTTCCTGATGAGTGGAGAGTTGCGCTTGGAGAAATGGGCGTCCTAGGCGCTCCATTGAAAGGATACGGTTGCCCCGGACTTTCCTACGTAGCCTATGGACTCATCTGCCAAGAACTTGAAAGAGGAGACTCTGGACTTCGTTCTTTTGCTTCAGTTCAAGGTTCACTCGCAATGTATCCAATCTGGGATTTCGGAAGCGAGGAACAGAAAAATAAGTACCTCCCTAAAATGGCGAGTGGAGAATACATCGGCTGTTTTGGACTGACTGAACCAGATTACGGTTCAAACCCTGGAGACATGGTCACAAAGGCAGAAGATATGGGAGACCACTATCTTCTCAATGGCGCAAAGATGTGGATTACAAACGGGACTATTGCTGATTTAGCTGTCGTATGGGCAAAACTTGACGGAGTGATTCGTGGGTTTATTGTCGAAAAAGATGACGAGGGATTCTCCGCTCCAGAGATGAAAGGAAAACATTCGCTCAAGGCTTCGGTCACATCAGAACTTGTCTTCCAAGATTGTAAGATACCAAAAGATCGTATGTTGCCAGATGTGAAAGGCCTAAAAGGACCATTTTCGTGTCTTAACAATGCCCGCTTCGGAATATCATGGGGCGCTCTTGGTGCTGCTATGGCGTGCTTCCATAGTGCTAAGACCTATTCGATGAGTCGAATCCAATTTGATCATCCTATCGCCTCTTACCAACTAGTGCAAAATAAACTTGCATGGATGCTTCGAGAGATTACCAAAGGTCAGCTCCTCGCCTATCATTTGGGGCGAAAGAAAGACGAGGGGACTTGGTTCAATGAACAAATTTCTCTTGCTAAGATGAATAACGTTGACATTGCATTAGAAATCGCTCGTGTATCAAGAGATATACACGGAGCCAACGGTATTCTAGATGAGTATCCAGTCATGAGGCACATGGCAAATCTTGAGTCTGTCAAGACATACGAGGGAACTCATGATATCCACAATCTCATAATTGGACGCTATATCACTGGAATTCAAGCATTCACACGAACAGTCTGAGTGAATTCAATCTCTCTGAGAAGATTCACACGTTCGGAAGCAATCCAATTCTTGCAAAACCTGACCAAACTGGGTCAAGGAACCTTGGAAGGAATCTGTGTCGAAGATAGACAGCAGCAGCCAGAGAAAGCTTCTGTACCTTGGAAAGACCGACTCGACGGGTAAATACATCTCCTTGTTGCTTCTCTATTTGCTTCAAGATTTTATCGTAGAATGCAATCATAGCCGCAGGGGAATAACGAGTTCGTCGAGGGAGCAGAGGTAGTAGTTGGCGTGCTTCTTCCAAATAGGTTCGAGCTCGCTTAGCATAATGATGGCAGTAAGGCTCCCATGAAGAATTGAGAACAACTTTTCCTCCTTGAAGGTCTTCTTCACCGATACCGTTGTGTTCAAGTTCATCAAGAGGAAGGTAAACTCGATCTCGCTCGATATCCTCGCCCACGTCACGTAGTACGTTCGTTAGTTGCATGAATATGCCCCATGATTCAGCAAATTTTCTGGCACGAGGATCATCATATCCGTAAATTTCTATACACATTAGGCCAACAACAGAAGCTACTCTGTAACAATAAACATAGAGTTCATCGAATGTTCTATAGCGATTACTATACAGATCATCTTCCATACCAGAGATGAGATCGTCAAAGACACTACGAGGGATTGCGTAGCGCTCTACGGTATCCTTGAGTGCAAGGAAAACTGGGTCTGTGCTGTAAACGCCTGAATAACATGTAGAAAGTTTCTTTCTGAAGAAAAAGAGTTGATTGATTTTGTTAAGGTATACTTCATTGTCGAGAATAGTCGTTCTTTGTTGCAAAGACTCAAGTTGTTCTCGGTATTCGATTGATTCTTGACTCAACTCGCCTTCTGCACCAGGGAAACGATCTGCCCAATCACCATCAGCGATGTCATCTGCACGACGACAGAATGCATAGACTGCACACATTGCTTGGCGTTGATCATCTGGAAGATATTTGAACGAATGATAGAAGTTTCCGGCTTCTCTCTTGGTCAATTCCTCACAATATTTGTAAGCAAGACGATGGAGTTCAGCAGGGGGTTTATCCGACCAGATAGGGGCATCTAAATCTGCAAAAGGATCGACAAGTTCATTCTCCTCTCCGATAATTCCAATCATGAGTGCTCCTTCACGAAGGGCTTCCATTGCAGTCATGCTCACGGCTTTAACTGCGTCTCTAGCTAACATAACACCTGCTCTGAGGCGGTCGAGCGGAGTTGGGTTTTTCTTGGCTGAAACAGAACTCTCTGCTCCTCCCTTTAACGGGAAGAGAAGGTCTAAGGGTTTTCGACGTTCCAGCATCCTAACCAGTTATTGCTCGCGGTACTTCCTTAAGAGGCCTCCTCTCGAAAGTTTGGATTTAGTAAATTTAAATATCACATGTAACTTTTTACTTACAAGTATTGCTCAGGTGGATGTCCTTTACTTATCTTTATTTTTTTCAAGTAAACGACGCACTCCCCCAGGAATAACCAGGGCTCGTAATAATTTCCTTGCATAAGATTTCATCTCATCTCTTGTAACCTTAATCCGTTCATCCGAATCTAAAATATTACCAGTCCTAAGGAGAGTCACTGTACGTTGGCCGATTAGTACAGGCAACATACAGGATGCTTTGAGACGGAATTGTTTGTCTGGAAGCATTCGAATGTAATCTGTAGCAGCCTCGAGATGGTCATTTGTTAAATCCAAATATGCATCGTAGAGTGGACGGAATGAATCCAGATTCGAATCATCCAAGAGATCTTCTGGAACTAATCCGTTCTTTTCGAGTTCTTCACTTGGAATGTAACATCGGCCAAAACGTAAATCTTCAGGAATATCTCGAAGAATATTGATCATTTGAAGGGCCTTTCCGAATCGAATTCCTTTCTCAAGGAATATCTTCTCTTTCTCAGGAGACAGCGTCATAAGATGAACAAGAGACATTTTGCTCCAAAACGTACCAACGCAACCTGCGACTCTGTAGGCATAATCATCTAATTCCTCATCCGAGGTGAGGGACAAAATACCCCCACCTTCCATTGCTGTTCCAAAGCGTTTAAGATCAAGAATCTGGCCACCTACAATTACTTCTAAGCATTCAAGAATTCGATTCCGGTCTCCTTCATCATACTCTAGTAATCCTTCAATTACATCTTCAGCATTTAGAAGAAGTTCAGCCTCATGTGGATTCGTTTGAATCGCTGCTAGGCCTGAGAAATCGGGTAAGTTGGTTTCACGTCCCTGAACTACATTGTTGTATTTTTCCAGAAAATCAAGTAAGATTTCGGCCTCTCCATGCTTAGAATCAGCAATCGTGTCGGCGAGTCGGGCCAAAAGATAGAGCAAACCAATCTGACCACGTACCTTTTTTGGAAGATATTTCAGGGTTGGATAAAAGGAACGTGAGGTCGTTTCGAGAAGTTTGTCTATTTTAGCATTGATTAGAACTGCCACTGACTCCTCTCCTGTCAGTCCCAACCGACTCTTCCGCATGAAGATTCGTGTTCTCACTGGCAAATTTTCGTGCCCATAATACAGAAGACTTTAGATTGAAGGGGCGGTACGTATGCATAGGTGAGGAGATGGACTGTGGTTCTTGCGGAGCAATGATTCCTGATGACAGTATCTTCTGTCCAGAATGCGGTTCACGTCAAGAAATGTCCAGAGCGGGCAGTTTCTCAGCCATTGGGTCTACAAGTCTCGGTGGGGGTGAAGCGACTGGGGGACGCGGTTTTGGGGTTGTCTCAGGCGAAGCAGTTCGTCAACAGAGAGATACACAACAGCAAGGAATGCCTCAAGGAATTCCAGCCGATGTTCTTCAACAAATTGCTTCTGGAATTAATCAACAATCGAACCTCCCCCCTGGTGGCCAGATACCCCCTCAACAACCTTCCCAATTTCCAAACCAAATGAGTAATCAATTTCCACAAGCTCAACCATTTGGTCAGAACCAACCTGGCCAGATGCCTCAGGGTCAACAGAGAAGTGATCTTCCCTCACAACCGAAAGGACCAACACTAGGTAGCGGAGCACTTCCGACCACGAACGTCGAACCACAGTTGGGCGGGACAACGGTATCGAACAACCCAGCAGCATCGCCTACGGATGCGATGGTTAATCGTTTGGCTGAAACCGAACGTGCTGTGAAAACTGAACGAAGAAGCCAATGGCTCAACATGAATCAATCTAGTGCAACCAATGTTCTTGCGAATCTAGGAGCAGATCTCCCCTCACATCTAAAAGATGCTCAAGGAATTACTCCGGCTGCTGAAGTCATTGCTGGAACTATGGGCCAGACGTCCCCAGATGCGCCAAATGAGGCTCTTTTGAGAAGAATGTGCGAAGTTGCTTCTCGTCGCGTTGCTCGAAAACGGGGTGTTGCTGTTGAAACACCAGAAGCGAAAACTGTTGATGGTTCCCTGATCGTAAACCTAACCTATGTCGACGACGGTAGAGTTCTCGATACTCCTGAAGATTTAGAATCTGCATTTGAACACGCTATTCAAACAGAAGTGGCTTTGAAAGGATTCGACATGGATGTTCAAATCATCTTATCTTGTATGAAAGATGGAAAGGTCAGTACAATCGGAGCAAGTGAAGAACCTGAAGAAGAGATGTTCGCTTGCGAAGTCTGCGATGGTCTCGTCAAAGAATCCGATCCAAAATGCCCACATTGTGGAGCTATTTTTGAAGAAGAAGAGGAAGAACTCGAAGAAAAACCATCCCGAGGAGGGCCTCCTGGCCCATCTCGTGGAGGGCCGCCCGGACCAAAGAAGGGTGGAGGACCACCCGGACCAAAGAAGGGTGGAGGACCGC
>CALBJF010000344.1 GCA_937892665.1 uncultured euryarchaeote
CAAGTAGCCCTAAAGAACATCGCTGAGGCTGCAGGAATGCTCGAACATTGTGACTTCGATGTCGAAGTGACGTTGAAATCTGGAGCTGGTGGTGCAAGGGTTGATCTCTTGGCGAAAATACCGAACGGAGGACATGTTCCAGTCGATTCGAAAGTACCGCTAGCAGCATATTGGGATGGCCTTGACCTCGAGGACGGGGATGCGAGAGCTGTTAAAATGAAACAACACGCGAATGATGTCAAAAAGCATGTCAATGACCTCGCTAACAGAGATTATCCAAGACTTATGGACGGTACTGATTTTACCGTAATGTTCATCCCTGCTGAACCTATCCTTTCTACAGCGTTTGAATACGAGCCAAGTCTTCAAGAGTACGCCTTCAATAAACACGTGTTGATTGTAACCCCAGTTACTCTTCTCGCCCTACTACGTACAGTTGGTTTGTATTGGCAGCAGCAATCAATGGCTGAAAATGCAAAAGAGATTCATGCCCAAGCACGTGAATTCTATGATCGAGCAGCCAAGTTTAGCCATGATTTAGCAAAGATGGGTAAAAATCTCAATACGGTTGTAGGTGCTTACAACGATGCTGTTGCGTCATATGACGCAAGACTCATACCTGCGGGTAAGAAATTAGACTCACTCAAAGTAACCGAAGGAGCTCAAAAGAAATTAGCGGAGTTACCAGAGGTATCAAGTGCCATTCGTGAAGTGAAAAATATTACTAAAACCCCTGCCGAAGAGTGAAGCATCTTTTTGATATGTGAGTTCATTGTGCCCTTGTCATGGTGGAACAAGTTCTCAAAGAAGATGGAACTCCTTTCAAAGTTGCCATTCTAATCCCAACCATCAACAACGCTGACGAACTCGATATCGTTCTCGGCCGATTAACGCAGCAGACATATCCCGATATGGAAATTGTCATTTCGGATTCGAAATCGAGAGACCATACAAAGGATGTATGTCGAAATCGAGAGACCATACGAAGGATGTATGTGAGAAATATGGAGCAACATGGATTGAAGATCCATCTACAAATCGAGCCGATGCGTGTAACTTCGCTCTTCGGCAGATGGACCATGACCTTGTACTGTTCACTGATGATGACACCGTACCACCGCTTGACTGGGCTGAGAAACTTATTCGATGGTTCAAAGATCCAGAAGTCGGTGCAGTAGGAGGACCAAACTTTGCACCAGATGATGACCCATTTGGAGCAAAATGTGCTGATGTTGCATTCTGTACTAAATTTATGACCGCTGGAACACGCTATGGCGCTCAACCCAGAGGAGAATTAGTTCCGATTACGCACAATCCTGGAGTTAACTGTGCTCATCGAATGGAAAATCTACGTCAAGTCAATTTCTTCGAACCAGGTTGCATTGGCGCAGAAGACGTTGTTCTTGATGCCAAGATCCAGAGGGAAGGGCACAAACTCTTCATCGACCCATCAAATGTTATGCCTCATCGTCGTCGCCGTCCATTCAAACCTTACATGAAGCAAATGAGGAATTATGGATATACTCGAATGGTCGCAAATAAGCGATGGCCAGAGATTGCTACATGGTCGCATACTGCTATTGGATTCTTCCCGTGGCTAACTGC
>CALBJF010000345.1 GCA_937892665.1 uncultured euryarchaeote
GCTGAAAGAATTTGTTCCTTTGATGCTTCAACGCTGAGTTCTGACATCGCATCTCGACAGAATTGCTCGGCGATTCGATATCCTCGAGCAATGGTTGCAGGGTGTACGCCTTGTACGACTAAATACCAAGCATTTTGCAACCATTCTGCGGCGAGAAGGACTGTTGTTGTGGTTCCATCTCGAACGGTTTGTTCTTGCGTTGCACTGGCTGAGATCAACATGTGTGCGATTGGATGCTCGACTTTCGCAGATTCAAGAACAGTGATTCCATCATTGGTCACCATACTGCGACCTTCATCATCGACCAAGAGTTTGTCAAGTCCTTTTGGACCAAGTGTTGAGCGAACGGCTCCGGCCAATGCAATTGCAGCTTGGATGTTCTTTCGAAGGGCATCTCGTCCCGTTGTTCGGTCCGTCTCCTCAAGGATAGGGACTTCGCTCATAGCCAGTCCACCTTAGCCGTGCACATAAGTCCGATGCTCAGTCTTCTTCATCAACAACTTCGAAGTCAGCATCAACAACATCGTCACTTTCGACGTTGATGTTTCCATCTCCTTCATTGTTTTCAGATTCAGCCATTTCAGCAGCAGCAGCCTCATAGAGTTTGGATGAGATTGCATGCATTGATTCCTCAACTTCCTTGACCTTAGCTTGTATTGTAGCTTCGTCCATAGCATCGTAATCGATTGGTTTTCCTTCTCCATCTTGGACAAGTGCTTCAAGTTCGGAGAGTTTCTCGCGAACGGGTTCTAGATCCGCAGCATCGAGTTTGTCCTCGTTTTCATCGAGTGTTCGACGGGTTTGGTAGACAATTTGATCTGCCATGTTTCGTAATTCGACCTTTGTTTTTCTGCGCTTATCTTCTTCAGCAAAGTTCTCTGCTTCAGCAATCTTGCTCTGAATATCTTCTTCGCTTAGGGATGTTTGGGATTCAATCTTGATGGAGTGTTCCTTTCCAGTACCCATGTCCTTTGCACTTACGTCGACGATACCGTTTGCATCAATGTCGAAGGTAACCTCAACTTGAGGGACTCCACGTGGTGCTGGAGGTATATCTGAGAGGTGGAATTGGCCAAGGGTTGTGTTATCCTTTGCGAATTCTCGTTCACCTTGAAGGACGTGAATCTCTACAGCAGGCTGATTATCACTTGCGGTTGAGAAGATCTCACTTCTTCGAGCAGGGATTGTTGTGTTCCGCTCAATCATTGTTGTAGTGACGCCACCGAGAGTTTCGATACCGAGGGTCAGTGGTGTTACATCGAGAAGAAGGATGTCGGATACGCCATCATCACCAGAAATGATTCCCGCTTGAAGGGCGGCGCCCATGGCAACTGCTTCATCAGGATTGATTCCCTTGTAGGGTGCTTTTCCTGTTTCGTTTTCGATGGCAGTTTGTACAGCAGGGACACGAGTTGAACCGCCGACAAGAATCACTTTGTCGACATCGCCCTTCTTCATACCAGCATCTTTCATTGCTTGACGGGTTGGACCCATCGTGTCTTCGATATGCTTTGCAATCAAATCTTCAAATCGTGCGCGTGAGAGCGTGATATCAAGGTGTTCTGGATTTCCGTCCTTCATTGTGATGAATGGAAGATTGATTTGAGAGGATTGTGTTCCAGAGAGTTCAATTTTTGCTTTCTCAGCAGCTTCCTTGAGTCGACTCATGGCTTGATTGTCCTTCGAGAGATCAATTCCTGTTTCTCGCTTGAATTCGCTTACAAGCCATTCAATGACACGGTCATCGAAATCATCGCCACCGAGTTTATTGTTTCCAGCTGTGGCCTTTACTTCGATTTGAGGTTGGCCATCAACATTGTAGATTTCAAGAACTGACACGTCAAAAGTACCTCCACCCAAGTCGTAGACGAGGATGGTTTGGTCTTCTCCTTTGTCAGCACCATAGGCAAGAGCGGCTGCGGTAGGTTCGTTGATGATTCGAAGAACGTCCATTCCAGCAATACGACCAGCATCTTTGGTTGCCTTTCGTTGAGCGTCTGTGAAGTAAGCAGGACATGTGATGACCGCTTGCTTGACTTCAACACCGAGATATGCCTCAGCATCTGCCTTCAACTTTTGAAGGATAAACGCAGAGATTTCTTGGGGTGTGTAATCGGTATCATCGATTTTTGTATTCCAATCTGTCCCCATATGTCTCTTGACAGAGATCATGGTTCGTTCAGGGTTTGTTACTGCTTGTCGCTTTGCAGTAATTCCGATAAGTCGTTCTCCATCCTTGGTGAATGCAACTACTGAGGGTGTAGTTCTTGCGCCCTCTGCGTTTGCAATAACGATCGGTTCACCATTTTCGATGGTTGCTACACAGCTGTTTGTTGTTCCTAAATCAATTCCAATTACTTTACTCATTTGTTCATCTCCTTTCACAGAATGGGGATCCCTCCGTCATCGTCTTCATCATCGTCGTCGTTTGCAACATCGATGGTAATGTCAGATTGTTGGGGAATAGAATCGTCGCCGTCTTCACCTGGCGGGAGTGCAGCGAAGGCCTCCTCGGGAGGGATCAATCGCAGTGTGATGTCGAGGATACCGTTGTTTAGTGTGAAATCAACAACATCTTCACAAGCATGAGGAAGTTCAATTCGAGCGAGAGGAGCCAGTTGCGTTGACCGATGAACTTCAACAAGCATGCCCCCTTCGATGAGATTTAACTCGACCTGATCTTGTTCAATTTCGCCCTTCTTGGCAAAATCTACAGTAACACTCATGTTCCATCCCTCAAGATAGATATCGTCGGCTGGAAGTGTGAGGTTTTCTTCATTTTCAGATTCTGGTGTTTCGATTTCAACAGGAGCAGCGTCAACTTGAACATCAACACCCATGTTTTTGAACAGTTCACTGAAGTCCATACCGGGCTGAAACATGTCCTTGAGACTGCTTAAATCAAAATTGAAGTTAACGTCGCCCTTTGCAATACGTTCCTCATCAATCCCCATCGCTTCAAATTGAGAGCGGAATTGTTTCAAGAGACCTTTGAGTTGTTCACGGCTCATGTTCATGCCCATGTTGGATAAAAGCTTCTCGAGTTGGTCAAGCATTTTTTCTTCCCAATCATCTCCAGTCATCGTTTCACCACTACTTAACCTTAGGTTACATAGTTCCGATAGAGTGGGCATATATCAACCTAACGAACGAGCAGGAGGGTGGATAAAACGAGAGATTGTAATGACAAAACAATCAAAACAGGGGTTTATACCTAAAGCGAACGATTTCATAACAGTGAAAAACTATGAATCTAAGTTCAAACGATAGACTCGTACGTGTATTCGGAGGATTTTTGATGGTGGGGGTGGAATATGCCTCGAACTTCAATTGGGACGTATTACTGCTAGGATTAGGATGCTGGAGTCTTATCACTTCAGCAATCGGCTTCTGCCCATTTTACAAATTATTTGGACATTCAACATGCCCAATCTAATCAATCCCAGTTATCCATGCCTTTTCTTACAAC
>CALBJF010000346.1 GCA_937892665.1 uncultured euryarchaeote
GCAACGACAAGTGTCACTTGCTTTGTTCTCTTGTGATTTTGATTCCATTCAGGCTTAATGTCATCAGTGATTGCTGCAGTACAGGCTAATACTTGGCTGTCTGCAGTGGACATTGTAGCAGCGAAAATCGATGCGAGAATCATTCCAACACCAATCGCTGGCATCGTTTCCATTGCCATTATCGGCAGACTCAATTCAGCATCATAATTAGCGGCACTGAATAACACTCGGCTTGCAAGTCCAATAATTAGCATGATGATGATGAATGGCGTTTGCCAAATGAAGAACCAAATCATTGCTTTCTTACGATCTTCATCAGAATCGAGCGTCATTACACGTGATACGACTTGAGGCTGTCCTGCAACACCTAATCCTCCAAGGAAGAAAGCAAAGACATAGAGGCTGATTCCAAACGATAAATCAGGGGGTAGAAGGTTCGTGAGGTTCGAACTTTGCGCTGCTAATCCATCATTGAGCCCAGAAAACCCTCCCACCTCTCCAATGGCAATGAAACATAAGATCGTAGATCCGACAATCATGACGCAAGATTGAGCGGCATCTGTCCAAATAGATGCTCGAATTCCTCCGGCGTAACAGTAGGCTACAACGAGAACAAACCCAATGAGAATGCCCACTAATTCGTCCCAACCCATCATAACGAACAATGCTTTACCGCCGGCTGTTAATTGTGCAGCGGCATAAATGCAAAGGAAGAATACCGAAAGAACTGCGGCAAGTTTCGCTTCGGGCGCTCCTGCCTTTTCTGCAACGAGTGAAGAAAGTGAACGAACACCACGTTCGCTTCCTTCCTTCTGAATAAATTTGTACAACCAGGCCCATGCAATCAATTGACCGACGGTTGAAAATAAACCGATCCAAATTACAGAATACCCCATCGTGTAGGTAAATCCAATAAATCCGATGAACATGTATCCCGAATTCCAAGTACTTACGGCAGAAAGTGCAGCGAGAGCAGGATTCATTCCACGACCAGCAACGAGATAGTCGTCAGTAGTGTCTTGTTTGACGCGCATACTGGCCAGTCCAACAGCTGCAAAGAAACCTAAGAAAATCAAAAACGAGACAAGGATTCCAGTTTGGTTGTTCATAACAATCACTTCCATCGATTTACTGCTTCTCGCTCAATCTCGGATAAATTGGCTAACAACACCATACAATTCAATCTCCCGCTACTTTTGCTACCAAGATTCCCGATTGTTGTGGTTTGGAGGCGTTGGTCATCTGTTCCTAAATCGGAGCAAAGAACGACTTCAAGAAGATCGATATTCTCAATCATTTCTCTTTGTTCTTCAGTAAGTTCCACATGCTTGTATTTTGTGACCATTTTAGCAATACTTTCTGCAGCATCAGAAGCCTGCATAGGCTGCTGGTCACCAGTTCCCGCCCCACTCGGATCGAGATCGAAAAGAACGAGGGTGTGCAATCGATGGGAATAATTCTGCAACATCACTTCGAGCGGAGAGGTTGCAATCCACTCTCCGTAGGGGTATGTCAAGGTCGTAGAACGGCCAAATTTGTAATTCGAAACCCCAGTGGCTCCTGGAACAAGCGTTGTAATTGAAATTCCGTGAACGATATGAACCGATATACCAGCGTTTTCTGCCCGAAGTTGGAGGTCGATATGTGTGGTGGCCTGCATTGGGTCTCCAACAACAAGCACTGCTATGAATTGATTTTTCGCCATTTCAAGCAAGTCCTCGGGTTGTTCGATAGTAGGTCGCATGATACGTTGAATTGATCCAATTTCTTGCTCCAATTCTTTCAAAGATTCCTCAGACCACAATGCGGTATAGGCCTCATAGAGGCGTACGTCGGCGTGACGAGCCAACTCAACTGCTTCAAGAGTCATTGACGACACCTTACCGGGGCCGATTCCTATTAGAGCCAAACCGGTTTTTTTGCCATCAGTCATCCTCAAACCTCATACTAGCGACAGGTTAGCGAAGAACATGCGTCATTTGAGGGTGCCGAGTGTCAAAACGGCATTTTGGGTCGAACGATGCAAGGAAAACAACTGGTATGAAATTGGTTCTGGTGTTCTCCCTCTTGGA
>CALBJF010000347.1 GCA_937892665.1 uncultured euryarchaeote
GTTGGTGTTGTACCAAGATCTCCATTCGAAGTTCACGATGGATGGGTTGATTGGACCTTCGTATGCACTCCTGAACAAGCACGAGACCTTCTTGCTGCTCTGTCAAAAGAGAACATCCCGTACAGACTTACATCCACACGCAACAGCGGATCTACGCTTCTCACGTCCCGACAACGACAAATTTTTGATGCTGCAGTACGAGAGGGATACTATGATGTCCCTCGCCGTACATCCTTGAGCAAGTTAGCCACTGCGCTCGATATGGCTAAATCGACTCTTTCTGCTATGTTGCAACGGATTGAGAGCAGAGTTATGCATGATATGGCCGAAGAGATACGACGCAAATCACCATAAGCGCACATGTTCGTGCGAACATGTTCGTAATGTATTCAAGGTACACCCACCCGTCGGGTATCTATGGACAACCTACCGAAGACTTGGGACGACTGGATAGCAAACTTTAGTGAATGGCAAGACCGTGTTGGTTTTGACCGCGAATGGCTCGGCGATTTTGACCTTACAATTCAGTTCGACTGGGACAGAGCCGGCGACCTCATTGAATTCGGAGATTACGAAGGACGCAAGAAGTGGGAACGCTCACTTCAAGTTCCTCATCAAAGCATGCGTGATGCGCTTGTTGCAATGATTACCGTGCAAGGTGATACCGAATTCGCATCTGTTGAACAACAACGCCACCTTCTCGCAAGCGCACCTACTGATTACGACCGCTATGCAGCAGCTCGTATCATGGCTGAAGAACAACGCCACGGCTGGCAAATGGCTTACCTCTTGATGACCTACTTCGGACAGCAAGGACGACGTGAGGCGCAAAAGTTACTCGAGCGAAACGCACAAGATGGAGACAGACTCCTCGGTGCATTCAATCGCCCAATGCCTCACTGGTTAGATTTCTTCAACTACACAATGTTCGTTGACCGTGATGGTAAGTTCCAACTCGGTATGCTCTCAACCTCAGCTTTCAAGCCTCTCGCAGCAAGCATGGGCCCAATGCTCAAGGAAGAATCCTTCCACCTTGGAACAGGATCGAATGGTCTGCGTCGTGTCATCAAGGCTGGCGTCATCCCTCAAGATATGCTTCAAAGATACATGAACAAGTGGGTTTCAACTGCTCACGATTTGTTCGGAGTCGATTCTTCTTCTTCCGCTCACTGGGCATATGTCTGGGGAGTGAAAGGACGCTGGGACGAGCGTAAGAAACTCGACGCAGGTATCGATGTCGATAAGGAAATTCTCAACCAAGAAGCACGTGGACATTACCACGATGAAATCGTTAAGGAAGTCAACAAACTCAATGGTTACCAAGATGAAGGTGCCACTCCTTTCTACGTAGCACACGAGAACTTCAACCGAGACATCGGAGACTTTGGAGGACAACGCTTTACTGTTGAAGGAACAAAATTCGAAGGCAACGATGCTGAATGGGATGAATACATCCGAAACATCCTCCCTACTGCTGAAGACGAAGAAGCTCTACTCGGCTACTTCGAGATGGACTGGATTGCAAACAAACCATTGTCTGCTCGCCAACTCGAATCTGGTATCGGCGCTAGCGCTTGAAGGCGATTGGTATGATTCCTGTCGAATTATTCGGCATTCATGTCGAGATGTGCGAACGTTTCTACGATGAATTGCCTGGACTTGTTTCCGATGCTTTCGAAGACAAGGATTACGTTGATTCTCTGTTCCAAGTAGAGGCGGAGCGATCATTAGAACATCTCAACATTGCAGATGCATGGGCTAAAAACACCCCCCTCATCTGGAATGAAGATCTTGAGAATGAAGTAATGATGGCTCTCCGAACCATAAATTACCCGAAGGTCAACTTGCTTGAACACATTTTATCGCTCGACAACGTTGATACTGTTCGATTGTCTCAATGGATGCACTTCTCAACCAACGTCTATCCAATCTATTCAGAAAAAGCATGTGACACTCTCACACGCATGGGTGTTCCAACCCCGTTTAATCGAAACGACATTGCCTCGTATGGATTGTACGTTCAGCGCTTAGAAGGACTCAAACAGTATTCCCCCGCCCACGGTCTACCGGAGATCGGGCTTCCACGAGCTCGAATCCTCCAGTTAGGCTTGGAGCGATTTGAATGAAGCATCTTTGGTTGCACATTCGATTACTTACTGTCGCTTTCATCTGGGGTCTTAGCTGGACTGCGGGACGCTTAGTCGCAACTGACTTTCCACCGATTACTGCAGCATGGATTCGCTATGTCGTTGCCATAGGGTTGTTTCTGCTTTGGTTGAAATCATCAGGAAATATGCGAATTCCAACCAAACAAGAATGGAAGCGATTAGCCTACATAGGATTCTTTTCGACATTCCTGTATCAAGTCTTCTTCATGTTTGGAATGAAGTACACCGCAGCAGGCGATGCTTCACTGATGATAACATTCAACCCCATCATCACTGCACTTCTGGCAATTCCGTTCCTTGGCGAGAAAATGACAAAGCGACTCGCTTCTGGACTTACCATCGCATTGTCTGGCGTGATCATCATTTTCATTTATTCTCCAAATGTCGACATTCCAGCAACAACAAGAATGCTAGGAGACGCTTTCATCATCCTAGCAGCACTCTCCTGGGCATCTTCAACCATCTTCATGAAGAAGGCAATGACAACAACAACATCTGATTCGACTGAACCTCTTACACCGCTACAACTTACGGTATGGGCTTCTGTTGTAGGATTCTTCATTCTCACGCCATGGTCTGCATACGAACTCGTTGAAGGAGGCATGCCTGAATTCAATCGGGAGATTGTACTCAGCATTCTCTTTTTAGCAGTCTTTTCTACGGTCATCGCCTACGTTTGGTTTGCAGAAGGCGTCCAAACAATAGGAGCAAACAGAACTGCTCTGTATGTATATCTCGTACCTCCTTTCGGTATCCTTTCTGGTTGGTGGCTTCTCGATGAACAACTTGGTCTCTCACTTCTTGCAGCATTCGTGCTGATTGTCGGTGGTGTTGCCATCGCCCAGAGCGAGAAGCATGATGAATCGGAACCATCTGGCATCATCCATGGCGATTGAACGCGTGGCTGTTATCGGTGCAGGAACAATGGGTGCAGGTATTGCACAAGTATGTGCTCAAGCAGGATGGAAAACAGCTCTCTTTGATGCTTTTCCAGATGGCCTTGAACGTGGAATGAAGCGAATCGATGCATTCTGGGACAAAGGAATCGCTCGAGGCAAAACCACTGCAGAACAAAAAGAAACCTGGGCTGCAAACCTTCGTGCAGAATCGGACATGCAAACAGCAGTACAAGATGCTGATCTGGTGATTGAAGCCGTTCCCGAGATTCCAGAACTCAAAGCATCAATCTTTGAACAACTCGATGCAATGGCACCACCTCATGCAATCCTTGGAACAAACACATCCTCACTCTCAATTGCAAGCATTGCAAATGCAACAAATCGTGGTGACAAGGTCATTGGAATGCATTTCTTCAATCCAGTTCCAATCATGGAACTCCTTGAATTGGTTCGCCATGATGGAACCAGTGAGGAAACCATTGCCATGGCTCAAGCAGCTGGAGAAGCGATGAAGAAAACAACCATTCTCGTCAAAGACATCCCAGGATTCGCAACAAGCAGACTTGGTGTCGTCCTTGGCAATGAAGCCATACGCATGCTCGCTGACGGTGTAGCAAGCGCAGAAGACATCGACAAGGCCATGGTTCTCGGATACAAGCATCCAATGGGACCACTCAAACTCACAGATTTAGTTGGCCTCGATGTCAGAAGAGATATCCTCCTCAACCTACAACGATCGTTCAATGATGACCGTTACGCACCTCATCCACTTCTTGAAGAAATGGTTGAGAAAGGCCGGTTAGGAAAGAAATCTGGCCAAGGCTTCTTTGAATGGTGAAAGGCCAACCTAACCCTTTACAAACTGTCGAGATTCTTTCTTTGCATGCATATGCTACGAGAATATTGGATAGAGAAAGGATACTTTGGAAATGAAGAACTTC
>CALBJF010000348.1 GCA_937892665.1 uncultured euryarchaeote
TCAATCCATTGCAAACCTTCTTCCTCAGGCCCCCAGTCCAGCAGAATAGTATCGACTGAACCCTCGGCAACCTCAATATTGGCATTTCGAAGAACTGAGGTGGTACCATCTGCTCGAATAACCGAAATTGTGGCTGAAGTTGATCCATCAAGTGTCCCAGTATTCTTGACAAAAATTTGGACTGCGGTTGTCTCCCCTTCTTTCACGTCCAAACGGGAATATTGAATTGCAGGACTATCGAGTTCAAACGTCGGTCTTCTCCATTCCATAAGCCATGAAGTAACGGCATTCCCAGAGGATTCTCCATTTGCTCCGAGCACTTGGTTTCCAGCAAGATCACGCCCCTCCACAAGGACATTTACTGTCAACAAATCAATTAACATCTCATCGGTTATGACCGAGAGATCCATGGTCCCAGTCCCTACAAGATTGAGGCCACTAATTTCAGTTCCCTGAAGTAAGAATGGAGCATCTCCACCACGAAGGTAATCACCTGTTACAGTATCTTCAACCCACCATACCAGTCGTAAGGATTCGTAGTCGATACCACCTTCTTCGGAAAGAACGATGGTAACTTCATGTTCATCAGCGGAGAGAATTGCTCCGGGACGAGGTGTTTGAACTTCTTTTGGTTCAGGACCAAGCCCGTCGACAATCATCCATTTCACCGATGATTCTTTTGCAGTAGAATCAATACCTTGAGGCGGCAAGCAACCTACTGACCAAGTAAGAGGTATCGTTCCAGAAGTTGAAGGACTTACCAGTGGTACGTTCCAAATTCCATCGTATGTCTGAACTGAATATGTTTGTCCTGCAAACATAACATCAACGCTGCAGTTGAATGCTGGCATTGTGGTTGTTTTCTCAAAGACAAGTCCTCCCGTGAGTTCAAACGGAGAATTCGGAGGAATACGGGCTCCATCTTCAAGGGATGAGCCTTGAGTCAATACCAGAGACACTGTCTCTTGAGGAATGGTCAATGCAGGTGAAAAACGCCAACGTAGTGCTGGGAATGTTTGGAGCACTTCTTGCCCAGCACGATCGACAATTCGAACACTTGGTTCTCGGAACGTATCACCCAAATCGGGTGTTGTCCAAGCAAGCTCTAAATCAGCAATTAAGCGAGTCTCTTTCTCATAAGGTCCTGCTTGAGCGCCGCTTAGAGCGAGCATATCACACGAGTGAATGATGAGATGTATGCTATTCGAGGTACATGAATCTGTGACAAAGTCCCATGTAAACGACAACGGAGAGGTGAGAATGTTTGACGCAAGTTGAATCTCTACAGTGGTTAGATCAGAAGCACCGTTTGGTTCGTTCATATCAACACGAAGTGTGTATGGCTGGCCAGGATGAAGCCAAGATTGAACTCCCCCATTCCAAGACATTGCATTTGAGGGGATTGTAGGAGGCCCATCTGGTCCAAGTTGATACATGAACAAATGCTCTCCATCGACTGAAGTTCCGCCATCTCGCAAGGATTGTCCTGAAGCATCATTTCCAACAAGGTATCCCGCAACCTTCTGGCCTAATGACCCCATTGAATCATCGAAAAGAAGCGTGTACAATCCTGTTGAGACTGTTAAATCGGTTGGTATAATCAACGACCTTGATCTATATTCATCAGCGCTTGGCAACCCGTTAAGATCGGTATCATCGGCCCATTCTCGCCAGAGCATGATCTGAACATTCGAAGGCAAGAGAACTGGATCGAGAATTTGGAATTGGACTGTTTGGCTGGTCGAAGCAACACGGTGGTCGTACCAATCAACACTTGAGAAAATCACCGAAGGAGATGTTGGATCGATCTTGAATGAACGAATCTGTTCTGACTCATTAGAAACGCCGCCACCTTCCAAAGGAACAACTCGAACTGTCCATTCAAGGTCCCCAAAGCTAAACGGAGCAGAATCTGAAACGTTCCACATATCAACATCGAGAGAGGTCGTGTTAGCAACCATTGTCGAACCTTGCCAGAGTTGAACTTCTGCATCGCCATCAGCAAATGAATCAATTCCGTCTACACCTTCATAGCCAATATCGATTGAAAAGTTTAGACCAGTTCCTGCTGCAAGGTATTCTTTTGAAGATGAAACCGGGCCGTTATCATCGGTGATGAGAACGGATTTGATGACTAAATCATTTTCTAAGGCCTGAAGTCCTGTTCCTCCCCAGAAACTTTGACTTGGTCTTGAGACAACATCATTGTCCAAAACAACTCGCATCGAAACAGACAGTTGTTGTTCATCATCCCAGCCTTGTTCAATTCTGAATTGTACCGTCATCTCACTCATTGTTGCAGAGATACTGGTGACAGTGATTGGTTCAGTTGGGTGGAGTTCTACAAGATGACTATCACCTTGACCAAGGGGTGTGCCACCGCCGACTGGAAGCAACCACGTCGCATGGTTCAAATCGCCTTGTACGTCCAAACGAACAAGAGTTGCGGAACGGTCTTCATCAATATTGAACCTTGTAGTGAACGACATCCAACGTTGTGATGGCGTCATTGGCCATGTTGCATTATCGATAGAAGCAGTGCCAGTTTCAACATCTTCACTAAAGCCAAGATCAGTCACTTCAACCACAATTTTTCCATTCGACAATCCAGTGAAGGGGAAGGTTATGCTCGGAGTAGCACTTACTGTTCTTGTTGCTGAGTTTGCAGCCATCACCAAAGGAGATTGCTCATCGGCACTTATCGAGACTGAGGTATTGAATGGAACTGCGAGATTAGAAAAGGTTGCAAAACCATTCCCGTATGCTTCGATGTCCACAAGTGCAAAGCCTTCGCCCATGTGATAAAGCACTCCAGATTGACTTCCCAGAGTTGCTTGCAATAAAGTAAGTTCAGTAGGATTGAGTTGTAAATGATACGCGGTTTCTCCATCGATGACCTTTGAAACGATTGTAGTACCTCCAACACGAAGAGATATTCCAGTCATATTCCCGTTTTCAGATGAGACTCCAAGGCCAAAACCACTCAATTCAGAAGTCGAAATCCAAGCTGACGTCGAAGCGATACCCGAAAATCCGAACCCAGAGGAGGTTGAATATTCTCCTGAATTAAATTTGTCTTGGAATCCCCAAGACCCTATTCGGACGTCTTCTCCGCCCCATTCATTGATTCCATCATTGTCGATATCAAGAGATGGAGCATTCGTCTTCC
Source organism: uncultured euryarchaeote (assembly GCA_937892665.1). GTDB lineage: Archaea > Thermoplasmatota > Poseidoniia > Poseidoniales > Poseidoniaceae > MGIIa-L2. Next base: position 3,170 of record CALBJF010000348.1, read on the forward strand.
CACCCGTTTGTAGCGTAACTTGTACTTTGTCAAGTAAACTTGGCGTGGATGAATTGTGAACAAATTGGAGTTGGAATGAATGCTCATTTGCTCCAAGTAAACCAGTGTGTGGCAGAGTTATCGGAGTCCAACTTTCCGATGCCTCATGGCGAACGTATGAATCATATTCATTCATGACTGCTGAGACCAAATAGCCAGCCATAGGGGCGTTGTTTGAAAACCAAGGCGAGGTGATTGTGCTGTTGTTTAATGAAGTCAAACCTCTTGCTAAAACCGATGCATTCGTAACACTCCATCCACGATCGGAAGGATCTGTGGTGAATTCTTCGGTCATGAGACCTCCTGCAGAGATTGATTCGACAATTGGCATTGAATTGGTGCTTGAACCATACAGCTCTAGACGCAATCTTAGAGAACCATATTCTTCCCAATCTACTGCATCAAGATGGATTCGAGTTCCATTCACCGATTCAAAACCAGATATGTTTTCGCCAGTAACATCGTCAATTAGTGTCCATGTTAGGAAGGAACTTTCAGGGAAATCTGCGTTGATGTGCATTGGAGCATACGGGCCTTCTGCGAGCGAAAATGATGAGGATGTATTGTATCCAAAACTTGGGCTTGTCCACTCGGTTAGTGGAGGCAAGACGACTTTCACATCATCTACAAACCAATAATCACAGCATGTCGAACTACCGCTGGTTTGATGAAGACGAACTTGGAAATTTGCGTGATAAGCACCTGCTGGCAAGGTGGTCATAAATTGAGAATTGGAAGTAACAGTACCGCCTCCGCTAAATGTTCTGAAGGCAGTCCAAGTTCCTGCAGCATTCTTGTATTGGAACTGGAGGTCTTCGTTTGCATCTGGGGTTTCCCCACAACCAGACCTGCCTTCATGGACCCAAGCATGGAATGGAATATTGACACGGTTTGAAAGATCGATTACTGGAGATGTTGCATACGTTGAACCCGCATAAGTTCGAAGCGATCCTCCGCTCGTACCGTTGTATCCACACGCTGGTGTTGTGACTCGGCCACTGAAGGAGTTAGAAAACGTCCATCCTTGAGCACCGTTATTGAAATCATAACCAGGAGATGAACCAGACCCTGTCAACGATCCTGACTGAGAGAAGGTGTTGCTGTGAGTAGCATCTGGGTGATTCCATGCAGATGCGCCTTGCCACAAGAGGGTCTGAGAATTTTGAAGCGGTACTGATTGCATCGTCATGTCGAGATGTGTAATTGATCCTGTGGAGGAAGGCAGCGTCAACTCAAATGGGTTTTGGCTTGTTTGGCCTGGCCGGATGTCAACGATAACTGGTGTATTCTCACCGACTAAGTTAGGCGCAGTAGTCTCTTCAAGAACTTCAAAGGAAGCAGAAGGGGCAAGGGAAGTGAACGGAGCGAA
>CALBJF010000349.1 GCA_937892665.1 uncultured euryarchaeote
CATCGACAAGAATATTCTATGTAGTTCTGATGAAAGTATTGACGACTCATTGCAGATTACAAATTCAGACACTCTCCGTTTCAGTATTACAGACTTAGACCAATACGAGTTTACTGAAGGAGAGTACCGAGTGCGCCTTCATCTTGCTATCGACCAAGATATTGATGCTGAGCAAACATTCACTTGGCCATTACCGGCAGAAGACGTTCAGGACGTCGAAACAATCGATAATGAGGCCACACCCGTACAACAGATTGTCCTTATCACAGGAACGTGGAATGATGTTTCGACCTCAGATGGCACATGCTGGATGATTGAAGATGCTGAAGAAAACGTCCGCATGATGTCAAGTGATTCTATCGCAACTTGGAGCCCTGAACGGGGCGCTTCAGGTATGTATGAGGCCGTACAAACCGAAGCCAACACTCCATGCAGCCGATTTACAGCTGACAGTTATCAGATCCAATCTGTCATCGATGAGCAACCATTTGTTTTCGAAGAGACTATTTCTGAAACTGAAAGTACAGAAGATGTTGTTCTTGAGAACGAAGAGACCATCCCTGACTGGGCTCCACAAGCAGTTGCTGCTGTGACGATTGGTGCACTTCTTTCGATGCTTGGCTTTGCTGCGTTTAACAACGAAGCACTCCGCGTATCTGTTACCCTTTCAGGCCTCTGGTTACTCGGCCTTATGGGTCGAACTTCAGAGACAACTGATGGACGATTCCAACGTGGACGACTCATGGGATACTTGACGGCAAATCCTGGATGCCACTTCAGAGCATTGCTCTCAGCACTCGACATGAGCAATGGACAACTTTCCCATCACCTCCGTGTACTTGAGCAAGAAGACAGCCTTTGGAGACGCAAAGACGGGCGCTTAGTTCGCTATTACCCATTAACAAACAACCTTCATCCAATGCTTGAAGATGAGGACTTACCAGTTCCAATCCTCGCTCCAGATCCTCTTTCTTTGCAAGGAAAGATTCTGCTGGTTCTCGATCAAGATGGCGAACTTGGAGATTTCCCTACGCAAGCAGAACTTGCCAAGCGACTTGATAAATCTCAGCAATTGATTTCTCACCACCTTCGAACTCTCGAGAAGTATGGCCTGATTGAAGGACGTCGAATGGGGATGCGAAACCGGTACAAACTCACGAAGGAAGCAATGTTCCTTCTCGAAACTAATGAAGCGTTTTTACGCAACGAGTTGACCTTCTGAAACCCCTTTGCTGGGGTGGATTGAAGAAGGAAAGCAGTAACGCAGGTTTGTCTAAGGAGTGTTAGTGATGTCGGACGAGCGTAAAACGACCGATGAAGTTGCATGGCAACAAGCATGGGATGACGCAAAGGTCTTCATTGCCGAAAAGAACGCCTCCAAACCCAAATTCTACTGCCTTGAGATGTATCCTTATCCATCTGGAAAAATGCATATGGGACACGTTCGAAATTATTCAATCGGTGATGCCGTCGCTCGATACAAGCGAATGAAAGGATTCAATGTTCTCTATCCAATGGGTTTTGACTCATTCGGAATGCCTGCAGAAAACGCAGCTATTGCTGAGGGCGGTCATCCTCATGACATTACGGAGAGAAACATGGCTTCGATTACCGAACAAATCAAGCGAATGGGATTCTCTTATGATTGGAATCGCATGATTAAGAGCCATGATCCGAAGTATTACAAGTGGAATCAACTGTTCTTTACTCGCTTCTTCAAGTCTGGACTCGCTTATCGAGAATATGCCCCCGTAAACTGGTGTACTTCCTGCTCAACCGTTCTTGCAAATGAGCAAGTCAAAGCAGGTCGCTGCTGGCGGTGCAACGGGCCTGTTCGCCAAAAAGACATGAGCCAATGGTTCATTGATATCACAAAGTATGCTCAAGAACTTCTTGATGGATTGGAAACAATCGATTTCCCAGATAGTGTTCGCTCGATGCAAGAAGACTGGCTTGGCCGCTCTGAAGGTGTAGAAATCGAATTCGGAATCGAAGATTCTGATGAAACAATTCGCGTCTTTACAACACGCCCAGACACCTTATTTGGCGCTACATTCGTCACACTTGCACCCGAACATCCACTGGCTGAAGATTTGGTCAAAGGTACCGACTATGAGGCTGATTGGAAAGCCATGTATGATGTCTATGCAAACATGAGTGAATTCGATCGAATCAAGAATCTCAACAAGAAGGAAGGCGTCTCACTCGGTCGTTCCGCAATCCATCCATTGACAGGTGAACGCATTCCTATCTGGGCTGGTAACTTCGTTCTCGCTTCGTACGGAACAGGCGCTGTTATGGCCGTTCCAGGTCATGATGAGCGGGATTTTGATTTCGCTCAAACCTACGACCTTCCGATTCGAAGAGTTCTCGTTGAGAAGGAAGGCGGAGATGCTGGAGAAGAACTCGGCAAGGCATTCACTGATGATGGATACATGGTTAACTCAACTTCAGATGGATTTGATGGTCGATACGGCGATGATGCAAGAGATGCTGTTTCAAGTGCTCTTGAATCTATCAATAAAGGCGAACGAAGAGTCAATTGGAAGATTCGCCCATGGCTTATCAGCCGGCAACGCTACTGGGGAACTCCTATTCCAATTATTCATTGTGAAGACTGTGGAGCAGTCCCTGTACCAGAAGATCAACTTCCAGTTGAACTTCCACGCGACGTGGTCTTCGATGGA
>CALBJF010000350.1 GCA_937892665.1 uncultured euryarchaeote
GTCATGTATGCAGAGATACTGTCCTTTAGCACTTGGAGTTCTTCACCTTCGTTCCCTTCAGTATCGGACAAATCAAAGGGAGGTGTTCCCTCAAGGTCAATACCCAAGGTGTTTCTTGCACCAGGTGTATTTCCAGAGATGTTTGCTAGATATTCAGCATCGAGATAACCTACGACAAAGGTTGAGGTTTGAGGTAGTATTGAACCGGGTTCTGCATAAAATAACTCGAGTGGACTGTTTGCAAAGCCAACGACTTCCAATGTTTGGAAACCACCTTCTCCAACAATCACTTCAATTGAATCTCCAACCTTCATTTCAATATCCTTGTCTTGAGCGAAATGAGCATCGATGACGATTTGTCCTTCACCAGGCGTGACTGATCCTTCAACAGCCCATATCGAATTAACAGAGCCATTTTCGAGTCCGTAAAATGTAGAAACTAACCATTCAGGTTCGTCAGAATCGACCATCCTGTTTGCTTGGCCTGAAAGGACAAGGCTCGTCTCACATGCCTTGGTTTCAAAGGATTCGCATATTGCTGAGAGATTATCTCGGGAATCAATGTCATAGGTTGTGACAATTAAATCTGAAAAGTTTGTTTCACTGTAAAAGTCATCATACACTTGGTCAGCGTTACGAGAGTGTTCTGAAAAGACAATGCCCGCGTAGACAGATAATGTGATGAGCAGTACAACTGTAAGCACTCGCAACTTTGTCCGCATAAGACTGCGTGACAAGCGACGAAGCAGCAGGGTATTCACGAAATCACTCCACGATCGATTTAGCAATGTCTCTGAGCTTTGAAGTGATCTTTTTTGCGCCACCTACAGCTTCCTCAACAACAGATTCTGCAACGAACTTTGTCGTGTTAACAATACTCTTCAGTCCGCCTTTTTCATCATCAACAACTTTGCCACTATCAAGTCGAATAATTCGAGTTGCAAAGCGAGTAAGTGATTCATCATGGGTAACAAAAATAGTCGTCATCTTCTCTTTCCTGCATGTTTTAACGAGGGCTTCCATCACCATTGTCGACGTTTCAGTATCGAGGTTGCCTGTTAATTCGTCACCAAGAATAATTCGTGGACTCTTCGCCAGTGCACGGGCGATTGCTACTCGTTGCCTCTGTCCTCCAGACATTTGAGAAGGGAATCTGTCTCCAAGACCTTCTAATCCAACAGAATCAAGCAACCCAAGCGCTTTTTCTTTGTTCCGTGAACCAGACAAATCCTGGACGAGAAGGACGTTTTCAAGCGCTGTTAAATCTGCAAGGAGATTGAAGAATTGGAAAATGTATCCAATATTCTCTCTTCGAAAGGTGGTCATCTTCTCAACATGTCCAAGAGGAACCTCTTCACCATCAAAGAGATACGCCCCTTCAAGGGGCACATCGAGGGCTGCAATGGTATTCAAGAGCGTGGTTTTCCCAGATCCTGATGGGCCAAGCAAAGCTACAATCTCTCCTTGTTCTATCGAGATTGAAATGTTGTCCAATGCCTTGACAAGCGTTTCATCTTCGCCGTAATGTCGACTCAATCCTTCAAGTTGGATAATGGCCATGGATAATCCAAGAGAGCACTTCTCTTAGATTTTATCAGGGGAATCCTATACCTTCTGCCAATCGCTTCCGTTCCACCAAAGGTTGGAACCGTCGCTCATTTGTCGCCATGTGTGGCCATCTTCATCAGTCCATTGATTTTCAACAGTTAGTTCTGCAACTACTGGCTGAATAGGCTGAACAGGTTCGTGGTTTTGAGTTGGATACAATGGTTGAGTGGATGCGAGAGGCTCAGATACAGGTAGCGGAGTGGTTATCTTTGGTTCAGAATCTCCACCGCCCTTTCTGCGCATGAAGAGGACTGCACCGAGAACAGCAAGAACCAGTCCAACACCGATGATAATCATCAATTGCATCTGAGCAGCATCTGCATCTTCTTGTGCTTTCTGTTCATTGTCTCCAACACCGTTGCCGTCACTATCCATTGTTTCATCAGCATCGTTCGGGAAGACGTCAGCATTGTTTCCAACACCATCAGCATCAGAATCCAGTGTTTCGTTTGCATCGTTCGGGAAGACGTCAGCATTGTCTCCAACACCATCAGCATCAGAATCGGTTGTCTCCGTAGCATCAAGTGGGAATGCGTCAGCACCATCCATGACAGTATCATCATCAGAGTCAGTATCGAAACGATCTGTCCCTTCTCTGAGTTCATCAATATCACTCAGACCATCGTTGTCATCATCAGTATCTGCGTTATCTCCAGTGCCATCTTGATCGAAGTCAAGTGTTTCAGTCGCATCAAGTGGTAGTGCATCTTCCTTGTCGTTTACTTCATCACCATCGGTGTCTTCATCGAAAGGATCTGTACCGATTGTTGCTTCTTCAGTATCCAACAAACCGTCGTTATCGTCATCAGTATCTGCGTTATCTCCAATCATATCTTGGTCAGCATCACTCGAT
>CALBJF010000351.1 GCA_937892665.1 uncultured euryarchaeote
CGTGTGGCTCTCCAAGCATTACGTGCATTACACTTCATGCAAATCTTAACGCGAAGCAAGCGGGCTTCTGCTTCAGGGAATCTAGCCATGTCGTTGCGACCCACTTCCTCTATTTAATCGCAACCACCCAATTGGACAATACATGATGCCATCTTTGAAACCCTATCAGTCCATCCGAGGGTTATGCGCATTGTGAGGTTGCCTGGCATTCATCATGATGCAAATGCAACTCTTCTCATCGGGCAGGAATCTGCCCTCCTCGTTGATTCAGGTACCGCTTGGTATCAGTTACTGCAGGAAGAACGAATTCGAGGCCAACTCGGAGATACGATTACACTTACAAAAATCATTCTTACCTCCAGAAGATATCCCTTTAGCGGTGGTTCTAAGGCCCTTTCAGAATCATTTGGAATACCTGTTTTCATTCATGAATCAGCCCAGATGTCACTCGTAAGTGGAGATTTTTTCACTACATGGGCAAATCGGTATGATTCCGATATGCCAGTTGTATCTACAGAGCCAATCGATTTTTCAGAACCCATTCGATTGGATGATTCAGCCGTTGAATTACTTGAAACTCCTGGACCAAGTTCTGATAACATATCGATACACATTCCATCTGCAAAGACGGTCATAGCAGGTGCGTTACTCCCTAGAGCAGATCGTCCTCTTCGTTGGGATGTGCCTACGGGTAATCTCATTCAAGCGATTGAAAGTCTGAAGCGAATTCAAAGCCTTGAAGCTGAAAAACTCGTTCCGATGCATGGGCCTATTTTACAAGGTAAAGAGCACATATTTTCTACAATCCAACATCATTGTGAGGCATTGGAAAGCATTGCATCCAATGATGGTATTTCTCCAAGGGCATGGCCACGAGCTGCTCCAACTTCGCTATGGCGTGATCCAGTTCCTTCTTGGCCTCGTATCGAGAAAGAACAGACTGAATGATTAGGCTCCCACCATTAAGCGAACTTGAGACTCTGCTTGTTCTCTTTGCTCATCGAGTTTTTTCTTTTCTCTAAGCCTACGTAACAAGGTGTTCTCTCCGAATGATGTGGAAACATCATGGGAGTTTTGCAAATGGCCATCCCGTTCAAATGTACATTGTTCCCATCCCGATTGAATGCGAATCGAATTACGTTCACTTCGTATTGAAGAGATTGATCTTTTGGTTTCGAACAAGAGTTTAGCCTCAGAATGTCCATCATAACGCCATATCCTCCCATCGGCGTCAGCAATTAAAAGAGCAAGGCTCTCTTCCGAATCTAAGCACATCGCTCGTAGTGCTGTATTGCCGATAAGTACTGTTTTTTCAAGAGCGAGATCTGGTACGGTAAGGATGTGAAGTTGTCCTTTACCATCTCCAACGAACATTTTTTCAACATTTCCATCATCATTTTGCATTCCCAGAATAACTGTCGCAACACAATGTAATCGCAGTGTTTTTCTATTCTGTTTGGTTTCCCAAACAATCATTCCATCGTCCATTGCGATACAAGTTCCCTGGCTTGTGACCAGACTGCGAATGGGTGTTCTTTGGTTACGCATACCTTGCTACTGAGTGCAGACGGTATTGTTGCTTTACGATAGGTGTAAGTGAAAAGTGAAAGTGAACATTAGTACATGTCATCATTCTTGGTTTCCTTCTTCCAAGATCTGTAGCACGACTTGCAAACCCGTACACGCCCCTTTGCAGATGAGAAGTTTCCATTGCCCCACATTTCTGTGGCGTCATCAAAGGAAAGTGAGCGTCCGCCTAGGTTTTTATCCGCCCATTTTGCACAAGATTTCACAGCACATGCAGTTTCGCCTGCGCTTTTCTTGGATTTTGCTTTGTCATCTTTGCCAGAATCAGCCTTTGACTTTTGTGCACGTGCTTTGAAGCCCATGCTAGACCCTATGATTGCCTATTCATCAACTTTAGGTTCTCATTGTTGAGATCCTTTGCTAAGTTGAGAGAGCAATCCTTCAATCAAGCGCAACAATCCTCGAAGAGTTACTTCTGATACGTTGGCTATTGAACAAATGTCTGATTGTGTTCTTGGAGTGCCTGATTCATTTGCAGTTTTGTAGATTAAAGCAGCAGCTACACCCATTGGTTTCTTACCTTGCCAAACGTCTTCATGTGGCTTTATCAGTGACCACAAGTGTTGAACCTGTGTTCTCATTGAAGGAGGCAGGTCTAGTTTAGACATGAATGGTTCAAAGTACTGGTCTGGAGAACTGATTGAGTGCATGTTGAGCATTCTTGATACTTGACGAATAAGACGTGAGAGTTCCTTTTCTTCAATGCTGAATTGTTCGGCAATGTCTGGGATCTGACGTGGCATGTTCTCTTCTCGAGCGACTAGGTATGTGCAGGCAGCAGATACTCCTGCTATTGATCGACCTGTGACATATCCTTTGTCAGATAATCTTCGATAGAGTCGTGCAACTTCTTCTTGAAGAGCCTTTGGCAACTGGGAGCGATCTCGAATGAATTGATTAGCCTTCACCAGGTTTCGCTCTCTGCTCTTACGAGTTTTAGAGCGTTCATCTATGATTCGTCTTCGGCGCCACTCGCGGCGACTTTGACTTGAGATTCCCAATCGACTTGCAGACCCTGAATTCAAGTCTTTTATGTCGATGGTTGTGTTCAATCCTCTGTCAGCCAGGGTGTATGTCATAGGCGCTCCTACTCGAGATTGGTCTTCGCCTTTGTCTTTCTTGGTCCATTCGGCACCAGGATCGGGTACATTTTCCTCGACTACGAGGCCGCAACTGTTGCAGATGACCTCTCCTCTTGACA
>CALBJF010000352.1 GCA_937892665.1 uncultured euryarchaeote
AGAGCACGACGAACAGATTCCTCGGTTGGTGTTGTGATTGCTTCATCGTATGCATTCGTATGCAACGAGTTCGCATTGTCTTGGATTGCGAGAAGTGCTTGTAATGTTGTTCGAATATCGTTGAAGTCAATCTCTTGTGCGTGAAGTGAACGTCCAGATGTTTGAATGTGATACTTGAGTTTCTGCGATCGTTCATTTGCTCCATACAACTCCCGCATTGTTACTGCCCATATTCGACGTGCTACACGGCCAATGACTGTGTATTCAGGGTCAAGTCCATTGCTAAAGAAGAAGGAAAGGTTAGGTGCGAACTTGTCGATATCCATACCTCGACTTCGATAGTATTCGACATACGTGAATCCGTTTGCAAGTGTTAGTGCAAGTTGTGTGATTGGGTTTGCTCCTGCTTCTGCGATGTGATATCCACTGATTGAAACTGAGTAGTGATTACGAACATTATGATCGATGTAGTATTGCTGAACATCGCCCATGAGTTTCAATGCAAATGGTGTAGAAAAGATACAGGTGTTTTGCGCCTGATCTTCCTTCAGAATATCTGCCTGTACAGTCCCACGGACAGTTGAAAGAGTTCGAGCCTTAATTTCAGCATAGGTTTCAGCATCAACAAGTTCGTCTCCTCTTCGACCTACTGTTCCAAGACCAAACCCATTGTGTCCTTCAGGAAGTTCTCCACGATATGCAACATCGAGTGGTTCAAGCGTTTCTCCTTTCTCAGCAAGATGTTTCTCGATTTGTTGGTCGATAGCTGCATTGAGGAAGAATGCAAGAATAATTGGGGCAGGACCATTGATGGTCATTGAAACCGATGTATTTGGATCACACAAATCGAAACCTGAGTAGAGTCGTTTTGCATCATCACATGTAGCGATACTCACGCCTGAATTACCAACCTTGCCCCAGATATCTGGTCGAAGTGCAGGGTCCCTTCCATAGAGAGTGACTGAGTCGAAAGCGGTTGAAAGACGAACGTAATCTTGACCTTGGCTCAAGTAATGGAATCTACGGTTGGTTCGCTCAGGTTCTCCTTCACCTGCAAACATTCTCGCACTCAGTTCATCGGTTCGCTTGAATGGGAACACGCCTGCCGTGTAGGGGAAATAACCTGGAACATTTTCCTTAGTGAGCCATTCGAAGAGTTCTCCATCATCTGCAAAGTTTGGTAATGCAACACGTGAGATGTTCGAATGTGCAAGAGACTCGGTCGTAGTTTGAACAGTGAATGGTTTGCCACGTACGTGATAGGTGTACTCTCCAGTTCGATATTGTTCTGCAAGTTCTCTGTATGAGGTGAGGCTCTCTCTTGCTTCCTTGATTTCTTCTAAGACTTCATTGATCTGTTCATCAATATCCGAAGCGACTGATGGAACATGTTTCTTTGCAGTCTCAAGATGTTGACAGAGGCGCAATTTCT
>CALBJF010000353.1 GCA_937892665.1 uncultured euryarchaeote
GAGATTCTTCTCATAAATAATTGGAACGTTGGATTCTTCAAAGGCTTTGATAGAAGAGTCTCTACTAGGATTAAATCCAATGAAATGACTTCCATCAATCATCATGGAGAGATCCATCTCAGAATCACCCACTGATAGTACGTTCTTGGATTCAAAACCATGCATCTCAATGAGTCGTTGGATGATTTCTCCTTTACCACTTGCGTGAAGTCTGCAAATTCCGTTATCACTCAAGTAATCATCATCATCGAATTCAAAACCATTCGCAACCCAGTCATCAACTTTGAGTAAAGCTGCAATACTGCTGACAAATATGTCAACACCAGCACTAACGATAGCCACATAGACACCATGTTCTTGCAAATGAGCAACGAGTTCACGTGCACCAGGCATCAATGAGATACCTGAATACATTCGAAAGAGTTCATCCCTATGTATTGGAGAGCGTATCTCCTTCCACATAGCAATATCAGATCGCATGAACTCAACATCGGATATTTCTCCAGCAATAAAGCGAGAGAGATTCTTACTGTTGTCTGTGCCAAAGCCATCATGGAGGGTTTTCCATGAACTCACCGAGTCAACCAGAACGCCATCACAATCAAAGACTACACAGAGACATACGTCGCTCATGTACAGACCAATGTCTGCTTCCTTGAAAGCATTCGCCTACCAGCAGAAGATTGGGCCAGTGGCTTGTTGCCACTGGCCCATCAGCTGTCGTCCAGTTTTTCAACTTCAGACCTTGTTGTACTCTAGGTCGCTGTAGGTCTTGATGACCGATCCTTCACCAGGTCCTGGCTGGTATGTGATTCGGATTGTTCCATCCGTGATCGCAGTACCGTCAGGTGCATGGGTTCGAACCATAATTTGGTCACCAATACCGAAGGTTGATTCCTTGTAAGTTCCTTCGTCCTCTACCTTATCGAAGAAGGTAATGAATGAATCACTGTTCGCTGGACTGAACCCATACACGTCACTTGTGTTAGCAAGAGATGTGGCATAGGAGGTTCGTGTTCCAGTTGAATCAGTGTACAGAACTGTCACGATGACGGACTGAGTTGAAAGTTCAGCTTCAGTCTGATCAACACTGATTGCCCAGTATCCATCTGCACCACCGAGATTTTCATTCACTTTGTCGAAGGTAACTCGAGGAGTTCCTAACTTACCAGTCTCTGCAAGAGAAGATGCCCAAACATAGATGACACCGGAGAGAACGACTGTGATAGCGACCATCAAGATGGTTGCGATAACAGGGCTCACTGCCATTTCGTCATCAACGATTCGAGTGTCTACTTCTACATCTTCTTCATCTCTGCGGCTTGACATAGCAAGGGCAGTAACGAAGAATCCTGCGAGAGCAACTACAACGAGGCTTGGAGCGAACGATGGAACTGATCCGAGTCCGCCACCGAGCGAAACAACGCTAGGAATTCGTCCAGTGTTGTTTGCTGCAAGGAAAGTGCTTGCAGGTTGGTTAGCATGGTTACATACAGGCGCAGTAGCAGTAGAGTACATCACGTTGTTACACCAATCGCTGTCTTCGAGAAGAGGACGGCGTTCGGATGTCTTGGTTGCATCACTACCATATTGACCAGGCTTCGACCAATCGTCACCTTGTTGTCCACCAGAGTTAGCTCTGTGGGACGCAGGATCGTCGGTCTGGAAGCGGTCAGCAGGAGCCTTGCTCAAGTCACACTCTTCATCCAAACAGGTTAGAACGTCCATCTCAACATAGATTTCTCCAGAGGAGTTAACGATGTATACGTATTCTTGAAGAATCATTGTTTCTCCGTATGCAGGTACTGGATAGTATCTGACATTCTCGGATTCACCATGACCACCATCTGTGTGGAATGTTACAGCCAACATATGGTCGTATGTGAACGGTCCAACGTCTCCACCAGCACCAATTGTGACCTCAACAGGTACGTATGTACCCGAGAGAACGTTATTGATTCCGAGGAAGTCAAAGCCGATTGCATCGTCAAAGTAGTAGTCTCCAACCAATTCACGAACGTTTTCAACACGAACACCAATTTCCTGAGTAGCAACACCTTGGGTGTAGCTGGCAATTGACATTACTGCTGGATCGTAGTTAGGTACGTAACTTGGTGCAGTAGCAGTATCCTTCAGTACAAGACGGATTTGACAGAAGTCAGAACCGCTCGGTCCGATTTGGTGGATACCATTATCGTTCAAGTAATCAATTTCCCAAGCGTTAGCGTTGGTCGTTGCATCTGGAACCAGTTCGAAGACGAGGTTGTCGTCCTGGATGGTTGCAGTGAAGTAGTTCTGGTATGTACATTGGTCAGTTGGTTCAACAGTCCATGCCAAGTCAGCAGCGTTATGATCGACGTCATACTTGACTGCAGACAAGTCATAGGTCAAGTTCTGAGCACTTGTGTCATCTTCCATGAGGGAGATGGACCAAGGAGCAACTGGTGTAGATCCGTTAGCGGATGTTACGACAGCGCCAGTAGTAACGTCCCAGTCGAGAACAACTGGAGCATCGTTTACTGGGCTGACCGAGAAGTCAACAACTACGCTGTCTGCATCTGTGTTCTCAGCACCGTTATCACTCAGAGTGAGTGTAACAGGACATGTTCCACCGAGTTCGTTACCAGTGTTTTCAGTCATTGTTAGTTCGTTAGCGACAACATCGACACTGAAAGCAATACAGTCAGTAGGTACGGTTGCACCCCATGTGTATACTTGACGAGCCGGGCTTTGTTCGTTGTCCATATCACGGACGTATGACTTACTTGCATTGGAGATGTCTCCAAGGAACTTGGAAACACTGCCGAATCCTTCAGGAACAATGTTCGTGTAAGATCCGTCGTCTACGAAGACTGGCATACAATCGATACGCTCTGTGTTACAGATGACTGGTTTGTCGTTAATGTTGTTAACAGTCAACGTCATGTTCTTGGTATCAGTCAATCCGTGGCTGTCTGTTACAACAAACTCGAATTCGATTGTACCGAACTGGTCATCGAGAGGTGTTATCGATACGGTGTGTCCGTTCTTGTTCCAGTCAACCAATACATTGCTGTGAGCAACAGTTGTTCCTTCAGTAGCAGTCCAAGTCAATGTAGCTTCATCGTCTTGTACGTCATCTGCGAGGTTTGTGAGAGACATGGTGTAAACACCGCTGTCTTCATCAACTGCATCATCTGCAAGTGTGGTTTGGATTTCAGGACATGCACGCTTGATATCAACTGTCAACTCTTGGTTTGTAGCCATAGAGACAGCGTCAATTGTTGCCCAATCATAAGCACAATCTGCTTGTGTCTTAATCATGACATCGTAATCCTTAGCAGCGCCAGCAGTGGTTGAACCCTTGTAGGTTCGGTAAACCAATACTTCATCACTGATGCTTCCGGTTTCAAGATCTTCGTGAGTCGTCTCGATTGAGATGTACTCGCTTAGAGATTGAGCGCCAGTTGTTACAGTTTGAGATGGGTGAACGTTTTGGATGTTCGCCGATCCGTCTTGTAGGATAGCAACGATGTTTACTGCGTCAGGAGTACCACCAAGGCGGCTGAACGGAATTGCGATTTCGAAGAAACCAGCAGTTGTCGTTCCCAAGTCTGCGTCAACAGCATCTGTGGACATTGAACTTGTTCCCCAGCCAAGGAATCCATTGGAGTATAGATCCATGTTGGTGTCACTTGTTGCCCAGAACAGATAATCTGCTTGGACAGGCAATGTGTGAGCTGCGTTCAAGTTGTAACCAGTGTTTGAACCACCAGCAACGACGTCGAGGTAAATCAACAGGTCGTGAGTTGCGAGATCTTCACCGGTCATACCGATGTAGAGTGCATCACCTTCGCTGTATGTTACAAGGAGGTCGTTTGTTCCGTCTCCAGAAACCATACCAGGCATAGCATCGTCAGATGGGTTTAGTGTAGTTCCACCAATCCAATCTGAGTTGTCACCGTCTACAGCCATGATATCTGGCTGGAATGCAGGTGATACGTATGCTGCACGTGTTCCATCAGTTGATAGAAGAGACATACCAACAGCAGATGCAGTACCTTGTAGGTGAGTTGCATCTAGGCTGAACAGGTTTGCTTCATCGATGGTTGCGGAAGCAACGATACTAATTGCGTTTGAATCGAGTGTGTTACCAATACTGGTGACATATGCATTCGATCCTGCATTAATTTGCGTTGTTGAAGCAGACCATGTGAGGTTCTCAACGGATCCTACAGATTCAACTGCGTGGAGGGCTGTTGTTGCAGTAGAGGTACCGCCGTCCCATCGGAACTCAGTATTCTCTGCGTAAACACCAACATCTCCAGCTGCGTTTAGTGGGTAAATCCACGAGTAGTCGCCATCAACCATGTACAATCCAGTACCTGTAGCACCACCGTCGACAGAAGCGCCGATAGCGGTAACAGTTGCACTGTCTGCGTAGACACCAGCAACAGATCCTGCAACGGATGCAGCACCGGTTAGTGTTAGCGTAGCATCATCGATAGAAACACCGTATGCATATCCACTGATATCAGTTCCAGAGAGGGTAATGTCATCTCCCGAGTTGAGAGAAGACATACCGATACTGCCAGAAACACCTGTTCCAACGAGGTTGGAATTGACATCATTGATGTCACAGCCATCAGTGATGACTGCATTGTCGCCCATGTTGATGGTGTTCAGTTGGCTCTGAATGGTTACAGAGTTACAGTCGACGAGATCAAGACCGATTGCGTTAGGAGCAACACGACCAGGACTTAGTCCGATTGTGTTGTTCTCAACAACTGGTCCTGAATATCCGCCAGTACTGGTTCCGTAGTAGACAGCGATGTTTGTTCCACCGTCACTGTAGGAGTCAAGCACCTTGAGGCTGTAAGATCCAGCAACGCTGTAGGATGTGTATCGAGCATATGCTGTGTTCGAACTGAAAGTTCCGTAAGCCCATGAGTCCGTGGTACCGTCAGGCTTGGTAATTTCAAGCCCAACTTCGCCGCCCCAGCTGTCAGTTTCTAGATCGACGTATGCTGTAGCACCAGAAGGTATGGTGAACGTACATGTCGATGTAGTCCTGTAGGAGTTTCCTGCAATCGTACATAGGGATGTCGAAGGAGCAGGAGGTGCTTCAGAAGAATCAATTCGGATACCACCGTCTGCGTCCAATAGAGTGTTGTTGGAAACATCACCATGTCCACCGTTGATTGTGATACCAGGCTTGCTAGCATCACTGACACCGGTGATTGAGTTGTTGTCCAATACATATCCACCTGTGTTAATCAATTGAATAGCGGTTTCTGGTCCATCGAATGTGTTATTGAAGACTGTCAAGCGCTTGGTCGATTGATCGTATGCTCGAACACCGTACTTACCAGTGGAGCTGCTGAAGGTGTTATCCTTGACAACAGCATCATCGGCATATGAGTTCGTGTAGAACCACACGTCAGCGATTTCTCCACCATCGAGGAAGGTATTTCCTTCAATAGTTGTGTTATCTGCACCGAATTCGTCAGCATTGTGTCCATATGAGTATCCAGACCGTTGGAAGAAAATTCCAGCGCCACAGTCCGTCAATGTACTATCAACGATGTATGAGTTATCTGAACCATAGAGGTTGACACAGACGTCTGTTGATGAGATAGCATTGTTCAGAGGTGTGTAACCCTTGTAATGTGTCATCGAAACGTTATCAATTCGCAACCATTCAGAAACATAATCATTGCTGCTCCACGTAGATGCGTACGCCATACCACTGGTAACCGAAGCAATTGGATTCAATGTTGAATCCTTAATCGAGATATCCATTGCTTGGTACACGTAACCGATTTCGACACCAGTTTGTTGACCGGTTGTTGGGTTCACTGCAAGACCATATACTTCGGAATTGTGAAGATACAATTCTGGTGCATCCGATCCACCTTGAGCATACCATCGTTGGGTATCACCGAAGGTGTACGAACCTGTAACCAAAACCTTGGTGTTGTTCCAGTTGTGCTCTTCATTGTTATCGAAGTACATGAATGGAACGTCTACCATGATGGTCTTTCCAGACATGTCTTCAGGAGTTGCTCCGTAGTAACCATACTCTTTGTAGGATCCACCGTCACCGTCAGTCAAGGTTCGAGAAGAACCAGTTCCGAGGTAACGTGAACCGCTACATCCAGCGACCATCACGTATGATGAACTGCTGTAAGTGTAGCAAACACGTGCTTCGATACGATCCGTTAAGTCAATAGTTCCAGTGAGTCCACTAGCATCAGAAAGACTGAGAGATTGGAAAGCATATCTGAAATCACCCTTACTGGATGTGTATTCAATCAGAGCAACTGTAGCTGCTTGATATCCCGCCAGGTCGTCACTTGTCGTACCTGAAGAGTCCACACGGACGGTTCTGAATTGTATTCCAGAAGCATCTCCATTGGAGTCGGTTGTACCTGTTCCAGTGATCTTCTTGTCAGCATTCATCAGAACAACGTTTGTTCCTTGAACACCAGACCCATCTGCTTCGATAGTCATTTCCAATTCACGCATTCGCTCGAAATCACCAGTTCCGGTAACGGATACCTTAGAGGTATCAACAGTTCCTTCGATGAAGTCAACCTTGCTTGAACCTGTAACAACAACATCGTGCGTCGTACTCGCAAATGCCGAGTCCGTTATCGTGAACTCTTGGCTTCCTGCGGTTTCAAGGCCAACATCGTTTCCTGCTAGAGTAATGCCGTCAAATACAACGTTCTTACTTGTAAGTGGGCCATACTGATATGCTGCTCCAGCACTGTTCGTGATACTACCTGAAAGTTCTCCACCGAAGTTCTTGACGTAGTAAATACCAGCAGTGTTCTGAGCATCAAAGTCCATGTTTGTCAAATCGATTGAACCTGAACCTGAAGAAGATACGAGCATTCCGTAATCTCCACCATTTACTTCGATGTCGTCCATAGCAGCAGATACAGCGCCAGTTACTTCAATACCGGAATCGGTTGGTGAAGTAATGTCAATGGATTCGAATGTACCAGCAGCAAAGTTACCACCGATTTCGATACCGTTGTCAGCACCAGTGATGACACCGTTCTTGAAAGAAGCTGTACCACTGTCTCTGAGATAGTCTCCGAGATCGCTTGGATCATTACCAGCACGGGCGACAAGGTCGAGTCGATCTTGGTAATTGTCTGCACGGTTGTGAAGAACGTCAACATACATAGTAACCTTAGAGATTGAACTATCTGAGATGTCAACCACTGGGAAAGACATACGGGCGCCTTGTCCTGGATTCATGTAATATGAATACGCATAATCGAG
This sequence comes from uncultured euryarchaeote, assembly GCA_937892665.1. Classification (GTDB taxonomy): domain Archaea; phylum Thermoplasmatota; class Poseidoniia; order Poseidoniales; family Poseidoniaceae; genus MGIIa-L2. Next base: position 7,276 of record CALBJF010000353.1, read on the forward strand.
ACAAACGTTGTATGATCCGCCAACATATCCTTCAACAGGCTTGTATGCTCCTTGTCCACCATGATAGGATGTGTAGTAGTAACCCCAGTAGTGGTATGGGTAATATCCGCTGTTTGGTGTTGTGTCAGCATCAATTTCAGACCATCGGAATCCGAATTGGTCTGGATAGTAGTAGTAACCAGGATAGGATGGGAAGGTCTGAGGACCTTGAGGCCAGTAGCGCCATAGATAGTACATGTAACCGTCAAAGTTACTTGTAGCGGATGGCCCATAGCTGTAACCGTATTGGTTACAATGCCATGATGCGACTCCACCTTCACCGCCAGCGTATGTGTCAGCACCGTTTCCAGACTTAGGATCGTTTGAACCCCATGGGTAGTATCCCATCTTGTCTGGTGTAGTAATGTTCTCAGAAACTTCTCCGCTTCCATCGTCGTAGGTAACTTCGATGTTCCATCGGTCAGTAATCATGTAGTACTTGCTTGTAGCATAGTTGTAGGTTGGGTGAGCATTTCCACCGCCGTAGATGGAGTTAGCGCCAACTTGCAGATAATCTGAACTTCCAAGGAAGCTCGAAAGGTCTACTGCATATGTTGTCCATCCAGTCGATTGTCCTGACAATGAAGTAGAACGGTAAATCGTTGGAAGACTCATTCCACCGTAGACATCGACACCAACAGTGTTGTCAGTTGATGTGAATCCGTCGATTTGTGGAGCACCGTTGTAGGCTTGAATACCAACAGCTGCGTTTGAGACACCAAGGTTGGTGTATGAACCACTTGCTTGTTCAACCCAAAGGGCTGTACCAGTGTTTCCTACGTTGATGATGCTGGAGTAAGCAATGTTTGCTGATCCACCATCAATCTTGACGGTTGCCATTTCAGTAGAACTTGCAGAGGAACCGTAAACAGTACCTGAGTTCTTCATGATGAGAGTTGCACCATCTCCGACGTACAGAGCAGATCCAGTAGTTGCATCTTGAGCAACATCACGGACGATACCTCCATCAATCTCAAGAGTTCCATCTTGGATATCAAGTGTGAGAGGGTATGTTGATGAAACTGCCCTCAATGAACCAGTCGCTACTGAAGAGGTTCCTACAACCAACTTTCCACCATTCGATAGTGTCAGTACAGGAGTACTTGTTGCCGTAGACTTGACTTTCAGAACTGCTCCAAGGAGTCTGATGACACATCCGTTGAGGTTGAGATCTTCAGTCAAGGTCATTGGTGTTCCATCAAATTCATAGATGGTTGCACCGGCAGTAGTTGTACCGTTTGTAGGTAGACCCGCCCCGGTGTCAGCATCAGTCCATGCTGCCAACCAAGAACAGTCCATGTTGGTTCCATTGAAATCAACAGGTGCTGGCTCGAGGAGCAGAGCATATGAACTGCCAATGGTAAATCCACTGGTCAAATCGCTTGCATACCAGGTGTCAGTCGAGAGAGTCTCGTTCTGTCCAGCAGGTCCGAATGCACGGAGGTTGTGATTGCTGTATGTGTTTCCAGCACTGTCTCCAGTGATGACCCACACAGATGCTTCACCGTTTGCATCAGTTATGTGAGATCCGACTTCAAAGAGTTCAGTTGTCCCTGATACAACACTGGCACTCACAACGTGGCCACTCTTGTTTACTTCTTGGATAACTGAGTTAACAGCTTCCAGTCGGTATGCACGCAGAGTTGCAGTGCCACCGTAGTAAATCAAGGCAGACGAAGAAGTGTAAACATCACAATCGGTTGTTGCTCCGTTAGCATCTGCACAATCGTCAGTGTTCTGAGAAACATCGATTAGGCGCAATTCAGCGTTTGAACTTGCGTAAGCAAGGAAAACACCGCTACCAGCATTGGAACTGGTAATAGCAACATCACCGATAGTCATCTTAGAGTTACGAGCATACAGAGCGTGGTCTGTGCTTGATGTATGGGAAAGAGTTCCTCCATCGACGACAAAGTTGTTAGGTGCAGCGCTGCTTGAACAGCTGCTGTATACTCTGTCAGCATCGATAGTTGTTACATCAATCTTCCATCCACATCCTGCTACACCAAATCGACCTGAGTCGAGGTTTGTAACAGACATAACATCAGTTGAGATTGTGTTACCTGAGATGTCAATGTTCCCAGCGGTTACTTCATTGAAGACCGAAGGTTGAATTCGGGACAATGTCATATCGCCAGCATCGATGTTGTGGAAGATAGCGAAATCTCCAGAAGGTCCATTCGCTGTGCTTGAATTGCCACCAGGAGTGATAGCTAGTGTAGCACTTCCAACGTCAACGTCGGTCATGTTGATTGATCCAAGAGCATTGATTGAGACACTTGTGTATCCTGGAGCATCAAAGTTGAAGATGTTTACTGCGCTGGATGCACCGTATGATGAATCCA
>CALBJF010000354.1 GCA_937892665.1 uncultured euryarchaeote
TGGTCAACAACGGAAATGGATGAGACGTTTACTCCACGCAGGAACATGTATCTGTACGGTATTGGTTATGCTGCAGCTTCCATTGATTGTACGGCAGCAGCTGTCCTTCCATTCGTGATTTTCCTTGGGACTCTTGGGACATCAGCGGTGATTTCGGGACTGAGTGGATTGATGATTGGTTTATTGATTTTGATGATTCTCGTTACAGTACTTGTTGGTCTTGGTCGACAAGTTATGATTAACTTCCTAAGAAGAATGACTGGAATGATCAAACTTGTCGGTTCTTGGATGATGATTATGGCAGGGATTGGTTTGACAATCTATCTGACAAAACCAGAAGTTGTTTCTGCTGTCTTCGCTTGAAAGTTATTCGCTCTCAGTTGGATGAAGTTCACTCCACTCGATGATACGATCACCGATGATTGCAGCCTCTTCATGGTCATGAGTCACATGTATTGCTGCAATATTTTTTGCTTTCAATGTCGCTCGTATCTCAGATGCTAATTGTCGTCGTACATCTACATCGAGAGATGATAAGGGCTCGTCAAGAAGCAATAACTCAGGATTTGTGAGCAAGGCTCTTGCAAGCACGACTCGTTGAGCCTCGCCTCCAGAAAGAGTTTCTATGGGTTGCTTTTTCATGGAATAGATACCCATATCTCGCATAACTTCATCCACATCTTCCATTCTACGATCTTTTTTTCTCCTGTAAGCGAAGAGTATGTTTCCTATGACGTCTTTGTGTGGGAATAAGACAGGTCTCTGGAAAAGCATCCCGATGTTTCTCTCTTCGGGTTGGAGGTTAGCAAGGCTTCTTCCGTTAAGGTGAATCGTTCCCGTATCGGGTTTTACAAATCCTGCAATTGCTCGTAGCAATGTTGTCTTTCCACATCCGCTTGGTCCCAATACCACAAGAATTTCTCCTTTGGCCAAAGTTAAATCGGCTGCTGTAAGAATAACGTTTTCATCGTAAGAGAGTGTAAGTGATTTAATTTCAATCGTCATTAGAATCCTCCTCCTTGATGTTCTCTAAAACGTTCAGTGATGACAAAGAGAACAAATGTTATCATCATCAAAAGAGAAGCAGTAGCCATGGCTACTGGCTCTACAAGTTCGAAATATTTTGGTCGTGCCATTAATTGATCAACAAGAATTGGTAAGGTGTCCCATGACCCTGAACGCAAAAGAATCCAAGATGCTCCGAATTCACCCAAAGAAAAGGCGATAGAAAGTGTTGCAGCCACGACAAGTGAACCTTTCATTAATGGAATTCGTACTTTTAGAAATCGCTGGATTTGTGTGTAACCAAGCATAGCTGCGGTTTCATCATACGAAGAATCCAAACTCCTCAGGGCTGGTAAGAGGATTCGAATTACAAATGGTGTTGTTAGCATTGCATGGGGTATTACTGGAAGTCCATACCACTGGAAGAGTTCGGGCCAGACCTTGAGTACTCCCAGTAATACGCCTAAACCGACCATGACTCCAGACAAGGCAAGAGGAAGCATTGAAAGTAAATCGATTGTTATTGCAGTTTTCTTTTTGCCCCTTGATTCAAGAGCATGAATCGATGAAGCAACAGCATATCCGAGAAGAACTGAGACAACCATGCAGGCTATGGCATAAATGATTGAGTTTGAAAGTGCATCTAGTGCAGAGACATATGTCAGATCTCCAGTAAATGCAATATCCCAGGCTTCTGTACTCCAACGGTATGATTCATTCGTACGGTCTCGGATTCGTATGGACGA
>CALBJF010000355.1 GCA_937892665.1 uncultured euryarchaeote
AGATTCGGCGCTTGACCGCCTTTTTCCACTTCTTTCCAATGCGAACCATTGAGAGGAGTTTTCGCCAATGCGTAGAAACCTTTGCTTCATTTGTACGTTGCAACTCCCATCCCTCATCATCAAGAGTTGGTTCAATGCAATACACAGGGCGGTCATGGCGAAGTGCTAATCGATGTAGGCGGCGAGGTTCAGGGTCTGGAAATCTACCTGTTTGAAGATCATCAAGTTGAAGAAGGTCCTGAATAAGAACAGAGTCAAGTCCACCTCCAAGAACTGCAGAAGTAAGATTGATACCCTGAGATTCTATTTCAGAGGCTTCCTCTAGTTCCCAAACATCTTCAATCTCAGGCCCTTCCAAAAGAGCGATTGCATGCCATTCAATTCTTGGACGTAACTGGCGTGGGTGGACTGTTGTTGGAAGAACGCCATGCAGAACGATTGTACCCCCGTCTGGGTCTTCCCAGACGACGTCATCCCATTCTAATTCCACGGACATGTGGTCACGCCCTTCACTGGTTGTTGACCCAGTCCTTGAGCGCGGCAATATCCCAGCCTTGGTCGAAGTATCCTTGAATTTCTTCTTGTGACCATTGTGGGAATTCACCCATAGCTTCAGCCATCTGCGGAGTTACATCAGCAGGCGGGCTTTGTGGACTAGCGTATTGACCTGGAAGTTCAGCATATGCCTTCCCGTCGTCTTCATCTTCGTACATGTAAGCATCTGCGCTATCTGCGCCATTACGACGGACGAGAACAAGGCCAACAATTCCCATTACGAGAATGAGTCCGATAAGAATGACGATAACGAGCATTAACCCGCCCGAATCATCGCTTTCACTTGCAATCTTTACGTTGAAATTATCCCCGCTGGATGAACCATTGTAGAGAAGGTCTCCAGTCAGGTCATCGTAGATGAGGTAATACATCCCTGTGGTCGGGTTTGCGAATGCTTCGAGCGTTACTTCAACATCGAGTTCTCCATCGATAAGAATAGCATCCGAGGTGATGGTGGATTCAGTGATCGGAATTCCTCCATCAACAACTGACTGGACTCGGAGCGTTACTTGTCCTGCCTTTGAACCGGTGTTAACGACTTCAATCGTCAAGGTCATGGCTTCATCAACTTCAGGCGAACGTGGAGTCAAATCGACTTCCTTTACAGCGAAACTCGCTTCCTCGTAAATGAACGAATACAAAGAATTGTATCGTGATTCAGAGGAATAGATTGGCGCAACAGAGCCATCTGGAGTGGGTCCTCCACCAAGAACTGCTGAACCTGCTGAATCTGCTCCTTGAACCCAGAAGACAACTTCGATATTTCCAATTTGCTCTTGTGTTGGCAATTCATTGTCATCAACAGCAGGCCATAGGTCAACACAGTCTGCGCTAGCAGCGTATCCACCTGCAACAGGCGAGAGTGACAACCCTGTAGTCAGAGGATCTGTTCCATGAATTGTACCAAAGTATGGCCATGTAATGTCGTTTGTTGGATCAACGTAGAACTTCCATGCAACGGAGACATCGCCTTCAAACAAGGCTTCCTTCTCAGAGATTTGGAGTTCGATGTCGACACATCTGAAGTTCGAAGTTGAGATCGTTTCATCGAGAACTGAATTGGCTTCGTCGCGAACAGTCCATGTGTTCGAGGTCACGAGAGGAGCGTTTGCATCGACCTTCAGAACGAACTCTGCACATCCAAATGAGGTTGACGTTGAGCACATTGCATCTGTACTGTCGACAGCTCCCTCAGGGAGATTGACCAGCCTAAACGTGTAGGTGTATTCGTTTGTGGAAGTAGGAGCGGTAATGTTGATGTCAAACGATCCACCAGTAAAGGCATGGAATGTTGGTTGACCATCCTGCTTCGAGCCGTCTGCTCCACCAGCGCCATAGGCGAAGTATTGAACTCCGTTGGCCGTACTTGCCTGAGCAGCCAATCGAGTGACTTCGAGTGTTAATTCCATTTCAGGAAGGATGAATACGCTGTCATAAATTCCATCGACGTAAGCATATTGTCCTGCGAATGAAACTGTGTCTCCCGGGAACACATATCCTTGACGAACATCGTTTGTAATGGAACCAGTAATGTCGGAGAAGTACGGTGTTACCATCAGATTGTTTGCTTCATCTGTTCGAATGTCAAGTCGAATCCCATCAGAGTAGTACCATTGGGTAATTTGTGTTGTTGAACCAACAATCTTTCGCTTGTATGCGCCATCTAAATCCTCAATGTGAATCTCTGGAGACGCAAGTGTAGATAATCCAACAATACCCCAGTTGATCTTGATTGGAAGGTCGAGATAAAACTCATCAGTGAACGGATTAATCAATGCCTCTCCATCCATTCGCAAGAGTTGAGGTCCATCGGAATCAGCACTCTCTTCGACGATTGTAATATGAGGACTATCTGTCCAAGCGGTCTGATTTCGTGGGAAGTAGTAGAGTGTTAGGTCATCTCTGTCATTTGTTAAATCAACTCGAATGTAACTGATATCCCTCCAACCATTTCGGTCTTCAGCATTAACAATGAGATGGTATTCATTACCAGCATACATTGTTTGATTCCAATCCCCTTCATACGAAGGATGGTTGGAATTAAGAAGAGGTCGGTCAGCAGAATTCTCGATAGCAAAGGAAAGAATCTCAGGAGCCTTTGATGGCATGGAAGCATACGTTACTTCGTCATTAAAGATTCCAGCTTCACCTGCATCAATTGCGTTTCCTGCAAGGTCATATCCTTCGAGGAACATGCTGACTCTTCCAACAGGGTCTTTCTCTTGGTTCGCAAGGTCGTTGTAGTTTCCAGTATAGTTTGCAGTTGGATACGCTCCGTCTCCAGTCAAGGCGACAGTAGCATATTCTGAAAGGTCAGCAATACCATCACTGTTCGCATCGTGTTGGTATTCAACCCAGTAATGCAGGTCGACTGTTGCTGGCAAATCTTGAAGATCTGTTACTCCCACCTTGATGTATTGATTGTTCGATGGAATAACCCACGTATCGTCAACGAGTGATCTCCAATTCGATTCGTAATTCGGATCGACTTGTCCATTGAGTACCTTGACTGAAATGAGTTCTGGTGCGAATTGGTCTATTGTAAGATTGAATGGAATAGCGCAATCGCTATCTGGTCTGAATTCTGAACCTGGACAAACGGTATCTCCACCTTCGTAACCGGTAATTCTGAAGCGGTATATGTGGTCTCCTGCGGTGGTAGGACCTAAGTCGACAGTCCAGTCAAAGTCTCCGCTGATGGTTCCAGATTGATTTGCGATTTCAGACCACTCAAAGACAGGGTTTTCTCCAGTACTGTTGATGCTTCTTTCTTCAACAACGGTGAAGTAAGAAAGAGGGTCTGGTGATACTGCAAGTGCTTCTAATCGAATACTTCCAGTTAATCTCAAATTTCGGTTTGTGTTTCCAGCATCTAAATTCTGAGCAACACCTTCCTCGTTGAGGATTGAGAACGCTGTGATTCCAACATCGTTCTCAACGGCATTACCGCCTGGTGGAGCGAGGACAATAGCAGATGGTAGGCCATTGACGCCATTTGTTGCTTTTTGTCCAGCGTAAATCTTCACTTCTTCAGTATCTTCCCAGACATTGTTAACAGTGAATCTCCAAGTGATTTCCTTGCCTTCAGAAATGTCTGTAACGCTTGAGGATTGAAGCGTGATGTATCCATTCGAGTTCTCAACTTCTCCAAATCCGTTGAGATCTGAATAGGAGAGTTCAATGTTTCCAGTTACGGATTCGAACATAAGATTCGCTTCTTGGAATTGTGCTCCTGTAAGTGCAGAGACAGTGTGTGTCGAGATGACTTCGTAAATTTCTCCATTTGGATAAAGACCAATCGGATTTCCAACAAGCGTTGCCGTTGTGACATATCCAGGCGACGTAATCACGGAGAGACTGGAAAGGGAAAGACCGCCTCCACTGGTTGAGTGGACGACGATTGGTACCGTTGCACTTCCAGATGTTGATGCGGAAAGGGCTACACCTTGTGCTAGTTCGGAAGCAAAGTTATTGCCAGTCGAAAGGTAGTGTGTCAGGTCGTATACGACGTCGAGTCCGATGAGATCGATTGTTCCGCCACCGGTTGCGTTGAGACTTTCAATATT
>CALBJF010000356.1 GCA_937892665.1 uncultured euryarchaeote
GATTTACTGCGAACGGATCGTCTTCATCCTTCTCAGGTTCAGGTTCAGGTTCAGGTTCAGCTTCCTTCTTTTCTTCATTCTCAGGCTCCGTCGAAGAACCTGTTCCTGTAATAGCATCCATGTCCAGATCTTGGCTTGTACCTATGAATTCTGACATCCAATCTTCATCTTCCTCTTCGCCGGCCTTCTTCTTCTTTGGACCTGACATGCTTGTTTGCACAATCATTAGGGCGACAATGAACAAGAGTATGTTCACTGCAACTGCAATCCATACCAACAGATATGGAGGGTCGCTCAGTGAGGGAGTGATTTGTTCTGGCTCAGGATCTTCTTTGAGATCTTCTTCAAAAGTACAGACTGTTTCACCATTGAGGTTGTTTCTACAAAAGTCGACTACAAAGACGACACGTTGTGAAACTTCATTGCCTGCTGTATCGATTCCTCGGACTGTGATTGCGTGTTGGCCAGCATCAAAGGTTCCAGCCGAGAAGTCCATATCACTTACCAAAGTCGACAAATCTTCTTCGACATCTGTGATGCCTTCAGCATCAGCCCATGGGGAGGTACTGGTAATACCGGTTAATCCACCATAATTGAACGTGAATCTATATTGTAAATTTAGGATTTGAACATCGTCTTCAGCAGCAAACATGAGATTAATTTTGTTTCCATAAAGATACTTCGAACCTTCAGAAGAAGGCGATGGTGAATAAATTGTTACCGTAGGCCCCTTTGCATCGATGTGATAGTTCGTGTTTGTGGTTATGCCTATGTTGCCAGCCTCATCAACGAGAGTCATCCTGAATGTCATTTCTCCAGCATTGGCAGATCCTGGTATCGTAAAACTGTAGGAATAGACAGGTCCTTTGTCTGGGTTAAGGGCATTATCGGCAATTTGAGTCATCAGTTCCCCGCCTGATGTTACGTTAAATCCAGTATCTGAAACGACTTCAATCGAAGGCAACGTTGGCAGAAGTTCACTTACTTCGATTTGAATTGTATATGTTCCTGCTATGAGAGAAGGGCTTGAGTATTCAGAATTTTCATTATCCAATAAACGCAGTTCAACAGATGGTGCGAGTGTATCTTCTCTGACCAGAATTGAATTGCCGCTTAGACCCTCGAGAATATCTGAGTTCGTATTATTGAATTCATCTGCGACTGTTACTGCATACCAGACCTCACGCTCTGTATCGTCTGCAAGCGGGATGTTACGGATGATTGTAGCAGAATTCTGAGTTCCGACGTTAACATCAGAAAGAACCAATTCCCAACCTTCTGCATCGCTTGTTGTAATACTTGTTTGACCACCATTGAATGGATCACCAGAGTGTCTCCAAACCTGATAGGCTTCGTTTGATTCCTGAAGGTTGTACCATTCAAGAGCGACAAAACCAAGATCGCCTCTACTCTCCGCATCTACAATTGACGGGTTTGTTGGTGTTGTGATGTCGATTTCGACGGGGCCGAACGAATTGTTGTTTAATCCAAGGTACTCGTAGGATCCTGTTGTGTGGACATACTGTGCTTCGCTGGTTACATAGATGAACCAGAGCAAGGGCGCTCCAGTTCCAGAAACTACGGACTCATTGAGGACGATATCGAATGTCTCTACGTTGTCATTCGCAAACCCATGATACAATGTAGCGGTTGGGAATTGCTGAGGACTTGGTTCAAACCCAGAGGCTGAATAGACATGATATCTTTCACCTTCAACACCGAGTTGGTCGGTCCAAGTTACTCGAATTGTACGGTCGCCGATAAACTCAGCATGAACGTTAGAAGGTTCTTTTTCCCAAGTGGAATATGCATCTTCTTGAACAGTAGAACATGACCCAGAGGAGGTATTGGAATCAAACAATCCAATTTCATCGACAAGGACAATACAATACGTTGCAAGACCCAGTGAACCGACTGGTAAATCTCGTGGATATTCGTATTTGATGTTACGTTCTTCAAGACTTACACCAGTCTCATTTACGTTTTCAGGAATGCTCGCAACTAAGCTTGGCCCCGTTTCGAAGATTGAGGAAAAGCCATCACCGGCAACGTAAATTTCGTAGCGCTCGTTGTCTTCGATAGTGGAACCGCTCCAAGAGAGGGTTGTGAT
>CALBJF010000357.1 GCA_937892665.1 uncultured euryarchaeote
AAATCATCATGGGTTCCATGTTCAATTATTGATCCATCTTCAAATACTAAAATTTGGTTTGCATTTCTTACTGTTGATAATCGATGAGCAACAATCATTGTTGTTCTATCACGACTAATCTTTGCGATACTTCTCTGCAGCGCTGCTTCTGTTTCATTATCTACAGCAGACGTGGCCTCATCTAAAATGAGTAAAGGAGCATCTTTTAGAATCGCCCGAGCGATTGCAATTCGCTGTCTCTGCCCTCCAGAAAGGCGGTACCCACCTTCTCCAACCAATGTATCCCAACTCTTAGGAAGTGCTTCAATGAAATCAAATGCTTCTGCAATTACAGCAGCAGCTTCGACTTCTTTGTCCGTTGCATCCTCTTTACCATAACGAATATTCCCACGAATAGTTGTCGGGAAGAGAGTCACATGTTGAGAGACCAAGGCGATAGAATCGCGCAGCGAAGAAAGCGTGTAATCCGCTATCGAATTATCGCCCCAGATAATTTCACCCTGAGACGGCTCAGCAAAACGAAGTAGGAATCGTGTGAGTGTTGTTTTCCCAGAACCAGTGGTGCCCACAACTCCAATTGTGGTTCCAGATTTAATTTCCATATTGAAATCAGTAAACAATTCATCTCGTTCAGGATATGCAAATGAAACGTTATTGAAGTGTATAGAATCTCTCCGAGCATCATCTCTATTGAGAGTTTTATCTCCGTCTGTAATCGAACTTGGACGTTCTAGAAGGTTGAGAATTCGTATTGAAGACGCCATTGCTCTTTGATAGAGATCGAATGTTTCACCAAGACGCGTGAGGGGCCACAACAAACGTTGAGTCATGAAAACCAAAACCGAGTATGCCCCAACCGCAAGAACTCCATCAAGTGCTAGTTTACCACCAAGAAGCAAAGTGGCTGTAAAACCAGCGAGAATTGCCATTCGAATAAGAGGTACAAATGCTGCTGATAGACGAATAGCCGATTTATTAGCGCTTCTGTAAGATTGAGAAAGATCTTCAACACGCTTCAATTCTCTTTCTTCGCTTGTAAAGGATTGGATCGTTGCCATTCCACTCAAATCATTTTCGAGAAGTGCGTTAAGTTGTCCAGCAGTGTAGCGAACTTCTTGGTAACGGGATTGGAGTTTCTTTTGGTAGAGAAACGAACCCCAAAGTATTACGGGGATTGGAAGAACCGCAAAGAGAGCAATTTCCCATGACAGGAAAAGGAAGACTGAACCAACAACAATGACTGTTGTTGTTACTTGTAGGAGGTCATTTGCACCCTTATCGAGGAACCGTTCTAACTGGTTGATGTCATCGTTCATAACGGCAAGAAGATCTCCTTTTTGGTGTTCATCAAACCAAGACATTGCCTGATGCTGGACGTGATCAAAGGTTACGAGACGAAGATTATGTTGGACTGTTTGAGCCAAATTCCGCCATAAAATAGCATAAAAATATTCGAAGAGAGATTCGAGCCCCCAAATAACAAATGTGGCAACTGCAAGCACAAGAAGTTGATTCCATGGATCAATAATTCCCCAGCCGGCAAGTAACGAATCCTCCTTTTGCACTACAACATCAACTGCAACACCAATGAGCAGAGGTGGGGCTAAATCCCAGATTTTGTTTAAAATTGAGCAAAGTATAGCAAGGCGAATCTTTCCCTTTGGTGCATCTGAACGCTTGAGAATACTACGTAGAGGCTTCTCTATTGCTTCCATGAATCCTCGCTGTAGTCTTGGGTTTGTGAAGTCTTGCCACACAAAAGTGAAACAACATTAAATGCTATTGCAAGGGTTTTACGACTATGGACAACAAACTCGCTTCAACGATTTTAGTAGCGCTTCTCGTTGGAGCATCACTCGCTGTCTTTGCCCTATCCTCCACCGATGAGGAATCAAAAGACGATATAAAATCACAGAATGATGAGACCGAGCAAGAACTGATTCAGGCCCCTCCATCTAATGTTGAACCAACAATCTTAGTGGAGAATAGAACATCAGAGTGGACTGGAGCAAACCATGCGCTTCAAGGATATGTCGTGGATGAAAACCCTTCCAGCGTCTCGATTGAAATTACAATACTCAACCAAGACTTTTCGATTCATCTTACAGATATATCAGCTCAAAGTGATGCTAATGGATATTGGCAAGTTGAGTTTTCTGAGTCTGAGCCTGGACAATGGCTTGTTCAAATAAAAGCAACCGATGAAGAGGCTGCAACGACTGAACGGCTGATCGAGTATATCGTTACTGTGCCAAATGAACGGGATGTCGATGTAGTATTCTCATGGACAGAACCTACTGAGAATGAGTCTACAGGCCATCTTTCTGGTGCAATTCTTCATCAATTCCCAGAGACATGTTCAATCAAGTACCACCCACTCGGAGCAAGTTCATCAAGTTCTATTATCGGCGAAGTAAATACAACATTAGGAACGTATACGATAACATTCGACGTCTCTACAACAAATACCGAAGGCGACATCATTGCTAATTGTGGACTTTACACAATATCCTCTCAAACACTTCGAGTTGATCTTCCAGTAACACCATCATCAACAGACTCAGATAACGACGGCATACCTGATTTGACTGATGATTGCGACTCAACACCGGAAGATGAACCAGTTTATGGGACAGGATGTTCTGATTCAGAGACAGATTCTGACGAGGATGGCGTCATGAATGATGCAGACCTCTGTCCAGATACTCAATCCAATAGGGCAGTCAATCCCGACGGATGTTCACAATATCAACTCGATGCGGATAATGACGGGGTAAGTAACGCGGTTGATCAGTGCTCAAACACGCCATTGGGCGAGCAAGTCGATACGACTGGATGTTCTGATTCTCAAAAGGATTCAGATGGGGATGGCGTAACAGACAATCTCGATGAATGTCCAAACACATTGCCTGGAGAATCGGTGAATGAAGTGGGATGTGTTCCAAGCGTACCTAGTCCAACATCTATGAAAATCCTCGCACTTCATGGAGGTGGGGATTCCGCCTCAGGACTAGCATCACAACAAGGCATGCAGGATCTAGTCGATGCATTACCTGAATTTGAATTTGTATTTGCAAGCACACCTGAGAGCGGAAACGTCTGGTATCAAGACCCGCCTGGTGGTAAAGGAGAACCTACAACAGATCCAGATTGGGCAGATTTATCCATTTCATATCTCGATCAAATGGTAATCGATAATGGCCCGTTTTATGCATTACTTGGCTACTCTCAAGGGTCAGCTATGATACCCGTCTACCTCGCAAACACACAGAATACGTTCGACAGAGTTATGCTGTATAATGGCTATTTACCAACAACACACAATGGTTTGATGGATACGATTAATGCAGCAGCACCATTTTCTACACCTGCAATGATTTTCTCAGGTGAAAATGATGGAAACTTCAAAGACTTAGCACCTGCACTAGCTCAGAAATTTTCAGGTTCATTAGACCTGCATAGTCAAACCGCGGGACATCATCTGCCTTACGAAACTGACGAACATTTCGACCAAATTCTTACCTTCATTCGTGAAGGAATTGAGCCATATGATCCTGTAGATTCATGGTACTGTCAAGACGGCAGTGGGCCTTGGGTCAAAGATTTCAATGGCGATGGTAATGGATACACTGCAAATACAAACGGCGTCAGCAGTGCTGGCGGGGGTGGCTCTGGACCATGGTTCCAATGCGATGTCTCCGTAACAGTTCAAAATAATGAGATGATTGTTGAAAGTAATGGAATTCCAAACCACGATTTCTTGAGCACAATGGGATGCTGCGCTCCAGAAATGGACTATACGTCGACATTCCCACTCACTCCTGTTAACGATACTACTGGGGGACATGATACAACAAACTGTCCAGCTTCAGCAGGCCGGTGGGAATGTGTTCCAGATAGAGGAACGGTCGCCATGTCTGTAAATGGAGCTCCAATCTTTGGTCCAGAGGAAGGCCCTGGGGGAGATGCTGTCGCACTCCATTTCGAATATTTTACTGAAAATCGGCAACCGATTGTTCTTGGATGGTGTACTGGCCACTCTGCTGGCCCGAACGGGTATCATTACCACTATGATGCGAACTGCGTCTATTGGGAACCTGAAGCTGGGGAGACAATGGAAGATTACGACCCTTCGAAGATCAAGAGTGACGAGCACAGCCCAATTATTGGATGGGCATTTGATGGATATCCAATTTATGGGATGTATGGCTACAATGATGATCAAAGTTCCCTCAAAGCAATCACCTCTTCCTATGCAATCGAGCGAACTCAAGAGGGCGGAGATCAAGGATACAACGGAATCGATGACTGGAATTACGTTGACGGAGTTGGGGATTTAGACGAATGTAACGGGCGATTTGGCCCAACACCTGAATATCCAGATGGAATATATCATTATGTCAGCACGCCACTTTCAGGTTCTCCTACAATGGTAACTGACACAAATGATCAAACTGTTGGGATGATTGGATTCCCGTATTTCCTTCTCTGTTATCATGGCGTTGCTGACGTCGCTGGCCAAGATGTTGGAGGCGGCCAAGGTGGTGGCGGCGGTGGAGGCCCTGGTGGCGGTGGAGGCCCCCCTGGCGGCGGAGCTATACTCTATTCATTCACCCCCGAAATCGACTATCTCATCGATGAGTATGAAATCGAAGAAATCATGTTTGATCTAAGTTTTTCACTTCTCTTCTTGGCTCTAATTAGCGCTGGATTGAAACGTCGTAAGAAGTGAAAACATGCGCGTATTTACTGCAGTGGTTACAATAGCAATACTTTGTTCAGGATGCATCGGCACCACAGGTTTCTATGGAAAAACCATGGATTCAAAGCCTGTAGGTGCCTTCGAATTATTCGATGATAATGGAGATAGATTCAATCTCTCGATGATCGATTCAGATGTGATTATGGTTGGCTTTATTCACACATCTTGTCTAGATGAATGCGATGATTTAACACGTTCAATGAATGAAACATACGCTCTACTTTCTTCCCAAGAACAACAAAGAGTCTCCCTTTTGACCATTACAACAGATCCTTGGCACGATAATAGTAATCGCCTCCACCACTACAAGAAAAACAACAGCGTCGAATGGCCCCATCTTACAGTAAGTAACATCAATACAGAACTTACAATGATTGAATCTGTATGGGCTTCTTTTGGTACTTCTGTAGAAGTCTCAGCAAATCAAACACAGTCTCTTGCTCGATGCTCAATTCATTTGATGAATTATACAGTAACTCAGACAGTCCACGTGATTCTTGTAGATTCAGACCGTAATGTCAGAGTGCAATGGCTTGAGTCTGAATGGAATTCAGAAAACGTTGCCGCAGACATTAGAAAACTCACCTCAGAATGAAATCCTTTACCAACCGAGTCGCCTACAGGTGGGTAGAGGGTGTTGTAAATGTGGACAGATGAATCGCCCATGCTCCCTCTTCAAAATGGGAAAACGGGGCATATCACCCTCATTGACCCAGATAAACAATCTCCAGAAGTAGCAGCGAACAGAGCATTAGTTGCAGTCGAGTGTGGAACTTCAGCAATATTTGTAGGGGGTTCAACCAACACCGGCAATGACCTTGTTCATGCAACATGTCAAGCAATCCAAGAGGCATTAGAATTACGAATCTTTGCTGCAAGCCAACATCCAGATGCTAATGAAGAGATGTGGAACGTGCCTGTTATTCTTTTCCCAGGAGGCGCCCATGCAATGTCAAGTAGTGCTGATGGGATTCTTTTCATGATGCTCATGAATAGTCGTTCTCGCCGCTTCTTGATCGAGGAGCAACTTGCCGGCGCTCCACTTATTGATCAGTATGGGATCAAACCAATTCCTACTGGCTACATTGTATGCGCTCCAGGCGGAAAGGTGGGAGAAGTAGGAGATGCAGATCTTATTCAATCAAATGACTCGAAGGCTGTATCAGCATATTGTAAAACGGCTGAAATGTATGGGTTCTCAACAATCTATCTCGAAGCAGGTTCTGGCGCCTCAAAACCTGTTCATATTGACCTTATTCAGGCTGCTAAAACATCAAGCAAGTGTACACTTATTGTTGGCGGAGGAATTCGAACCTCAGAACAACTCTTAGCTGCAGCAAACGCTGGTGCAGATTACATTGTTACTGGAACAATTACCGAAGAACACGATTCACTCGAGAGTTTGAGAGAGCAACTTCACTCACTCATCAGCGTTCTCTGACTCTTCGTCATAGAGAACAGGATCGCCGCTTCCACCTGGAGATGGAGGTCTTGCTTCATCAACATCCATTCCACTCTGAAGTTCATTTTCACCAACATCGAGTTGGACACGACCGCCTTCTGCGAGGTGTTGCATATCATCGGGAGATGGCGTTGAAAGTGTTCGCTTTACATCAGGAGAGTTTGCATAGGCTTCTCGCTTAGCTTCACGGGCATCATGGCCACGAACCAATGAAAGTGAATCTGCAAAGACACGGCCCACAACTTCTCGAGTTCGCTCGCCTCTACGAACGCTGTCAACTTCTTGCATAGCAACTTGATTTTGTGATTCTAATTCTCTTATCTCAGCAACACGGTCTGTAAGTGCGGCTTCAAGATCCGTCATTGTGAGCGACATTTGTTGGATACGCTCATCGCGTTCAAAGACATCTGTGTGGAGTCGGCGTTCACGACGTCGCAGAGATTCATATTCACGGTTTCTTTCAAGCAGACGGCGCTTCATCTCCTCAATTTGTTCAACCAAATAATCGTGTTCTGCAGATACAGAACGTGGACCTTGCATAACTCGCTCGAGTTGTTCTTCAAGATCTGCTAATCGCTGGTCTCGAGCATCGAGCAATCCTCGCATACGGTCGGCGATATCTCTCAATCGCTGGCGTTCTTCTTCAAGAGCATTATTTGCAGCAACTTCCGCTTCATAATGGGCAGTTTGTTCGTCAAGTTTGTTCTTGAGTGAGCGAACTTCGTCTGCAGTAACGGATGTTAGCCCAGCATCTGCTGCTTTTTCAAGAGCCTCGACCATCAACCCCATGCGTCCTTCCATCTCAGAAATAATATCATCCTGAGACACACTGAGGTCTCGTAGTTGAGCGACTTCTTCATGCATCGAATCTTGCTGTTCCTTGGAAAGCGATGATGCTTGAGCATCAAGTTCTGCGCGACTGTCATTGAGTAATCGTTCAAGATGGACAATTCGAGCATCTGATTCCTTCAATTGCTCGTCTGCTTGATGCAAGCGTTGAATTTCAGGAGCGACCTCATCTTCGCGCTCAGCAAGATCGAGTTCTAGAACACGGAGACGTTGCTTAGTTGTAACAACCTCTTCATTTCGTCGTCCTAATTCATCCCAAGCAATGAGGACTTCTTCGACGAGTTGCTCAATTGGATATCCCTTGAGCATGCCTTCAAGCGCAGCTCTGTCATTACCGGAGGATTGGCTATGGTTAGAGCCTGAATTTGCAGCGCCGAGCGTCATACAGTATCCTATCGAGACACAACCACTCTTGAACCTTCCCTGTCAAAGAAGGGCTAATAGCCCCGATTTTAAGGTGAAAACAGTGAACCGAATCAGTTGATTGCGGTGTACATGTCATCAGGCATTTCGCCAGCGAGCATGAGGGCACCTTCTGCAACCTTTTCTAATGGGTTTTCAACACACCAGACGTTAACGTCGCCGATGTCCGAGATCTCTCGAGCAACTCGCTCTGCAAGTCCATCAATGAGAGAACCTCCACCGGAGAGGATGATGTTGTTTCGAAGAACTGGTTGGTATTCAGGGTCAGCTTCAGCAACAATTCTCTTGATTGCGTTTCCGACCTTTGGAATGAGGAGTTCACAAGCCTCTAGAATCAAATCACCGATATCGACGGTCTGGTTCTTTCCATCAACGCTGAGGTTTACTTCAACGGTTCGTGTGTCTCCGCCAACATAGGACGATTCTTCCTTCCACTTGCGGACCATGTCCTTTGTAATTTGAGCACCAGTGAATTTCTTTGAAATCAGTGTCATCAATTCGATGTCGAGCCAGTCTCCAGCTTCTTGGATTGTTACTTGGTCTTCATCAGTAGGGAATGTTCCGTGGATACGAGCGATGTCAGTTGTACCTGCACCGACGTCAACAACGATTGAACCGCCAATTTCGCCGATACCAAATGCTGTTGCGAATGGTTCTGTAACGACCATGATTGCGTTTACTTGTCCACGAAGTGTGGCAACGAGGTTGCTCTTGTCAGTAAATGAAACGTGGCTTGGGGAGCAAATAACTCCGAAAACCTCGTCATATTCTTCTGGATCAACTGTTTCGATGAGGTGAGATACGAATGCCTTAGCAGCAGCTAAGTTTGCTTCATCATCTTGTGCAACACCAGCGGCCATTGGGCGATATAGGTTACATGCAAGTTTGTTCTTCAAAGCATCTGCTCCGAAGAGAACATCACGCTTCAAGAAGTTGCGAGCTACAGGGTCTTTTGGTCGTCCTACGACTGTCTCAATAGAGTGCATAGCGCCAGCGCTGGATGCAATCGTAGATTGAAAGGTTCCTAAATCAATTCCAACATATAATCGTTCACTCATCATCATCACCTTCTCGGATATACAAGCGTGGATGCCATACGGTTTCAATATAGCCCTTCGCTCTCAAGGAAATTTTAGTAATCAAAAATCATCTCAGTCTATCTTTTTTTGCGTAAGAAACTGTAAAAATGTGGCAATAAGAAAAGAGAGAACAAGTATGGCTAAGACCGACGTCAGCACCCATCCAGGGGCCTCGCTTGATTCTACTTCGGTTTCGTCATACACCTCGATGATGAATGAAGGCGACTCCAAGATATTCGATTGTGATTCAGTCCACCAACTTGTGTTGCGATCAGTGCCTTCGATGACGACGAACCACTCCCCGTTTGGTGAGAGCGGGAAAAAGCCATTTTCAACATCGATATTGCAGGTGTGCCACGAATCATTTTCCGTAACCATGGTGCAAATCTCAACAATACCCAATGAATCATTTGAGCGCTGCAACGTGATATTAATGTCCACGACATCATTATCTAGAACAGAGAACATCAAGGGAATTGTTGAATTATTGTGCCCAACCAATTTGGAGGCATCAAAGAATATTTGAGGGATATCGTTCATTTCAGCACAACCGTTCTCTTGAACCGGAGTATCTTGAATTGTAGCAATACAATCGTCAATTGAATCGACAACTCCATCAGCATCAGTATCGTCAATACATCCATCAGAATTCACATCCCATGAAGAAGCATCTGTGAACGGGCACAAATCACTCTCATAGGGTATCCCGTCATTATCTGCATCTGTATGTCCGACAGGGTCGAGAACTACGCCCTGAATAGCCATCCCGAAACCAATCTTATTTCCTTCAACACCAATAGAATTTGGGACATTGCCCGGAGTGACATATCTTCCGACAACGAAGACATCGACCCAAGCACTAGAATCCAAACTCTCGGCAGAGAGCGAAACCCCGACAGTCGTTTCATTACTGCTTGGAAATGCACTCATATTCGAAGGGTCTGCAAAACCATAATACAACATTGAAAACCCATTTTCCCTGTAGGTATCTCCTACAGCAAATCTACCATCTGGTAATTTTACAAGAAGTTGCAAGTCATCAACCATGTGAGGTTCTGGCTTGGCTTGAAAAGCCAATCGAATGTCTAGGTCTTGACCTTGTTGAAGGATAAAACGCTGCTGAAAGACATCATCTGTTCCCAAAAAAGGACCTTGTGCTCCTAGCCCATCCCATGGAGTAGAAAGGAGCGATTCTAACGGTTCTCCAGAGCCCTTTCGTTGATTTATTAGATCAAGAGGTTCTACGTTTTCTAGGCGATACGAATCATGAATCCATATGTTTTCAATCGGCCGAACATCCTCTTGCATCAAATCGTTTTGAATCTCTTCGATATTGATCACCTCTGAGAGGTTCAATCGCCCCCACCCATCGTAGGAATTCGGAGAAAGACCTCCACCCATTCCCCCATTTCTGAATTCCTCTGATAACGGAGTTGTTGAAAGTGCTAGAAGCGATTTCAGAAGAGGTGCAGAGGGAGTGAACCCTTCGCCAAGAAGGAGGTCATGTTGAAACGAAGGGGTGTTCGAAAACCATGGTTGAAGAGAACGAGAATCTACATTTTGTAATGACTCATTATGGCCAGTGAACCATCCGTCCCGCACCATCTGTTCCATGATGCTGGCGAATCCGGCAGCAGTTGGCGTCGACATACTCGTGCCGCTAAGAGTGTGATGACCCGAGTTCCAGGTGTTGGCTTGACCATCTGATCGTGCGGAAGTAATCGATACACCTGGTGCAAGAGCGAATACGCCCCTTGTACCGGCTTCTGTGGGGCCATGAACGGATGAATTCCAACGTCTAGGATCATCATCTTTGGTCGAGGCTCCAATAGCAATTACGTTCCTTGCGTTTGCAGGTTCAAGCACGTCGCCACCGTTATTTCCTGGAGCAATCAAAGGAAGAGACCAAGGATACTCTCGGGTAAACGCATCAAAATCACCAGATCGAAGCGTGTACTCCGTCGTATCATCACCCCAAGAATCTGAATGTAAGATTGCGCCATATTCAGACGACTCGAGCAATAAATAATCAACATCAGGAGGGAGCCAACCTTCTTCGGATACGATGTCTTGAACAACAAGCTTTGTTCCATATCCGAGCGCCATTGCTGCAGAAGGAATCTGATACTCTTCCGAAGTCGATACAGGGTGACAACCTACTGAACCTGCAGTATGTGTGCCATGGCGATAATCGCTATGGCCCTGTGAATCCCAATCGTCGATTGAGGTATTTATGTGAAGAATTTTGCGTTGTGAATTCCCTGTACTATCACTTGTCAGGTTTCGAAAGCAGGAATGATCAGCATCAATTCCAGAGTCAGCGATTCCTACGACAACCCCGCTCCCATTCAAACCTAATTCCCAAGCAAGCGGTGAGTTGTAATCAGAATCCTGTTTTGAGAGTTGAACTGCACTGCCGAGATTTCTACTGACTGTTTCCAGAGTAGGTTCTAGCCATAGAACACCGTCTATTTTGGAAAACCAATCGGTTGAATAATGATCTCTCCATTCGATTGTAGCGTGAGGTAAAACAGCATCTTGGGCGAGATTAAGAATTGAAGTACCCTTTTGCTCGAAAATATTGTCGATTATTTCATGTTGGACTTGTTCAGGTAAATTCGGTTCAAAAACGATGGAAACAAATTGTCCAGCAAAAGGTATTGATTGCCACGGAGCGGGTTCATTCACCGATTCAACTCGATCAAACGATTGAATTGTTCGATCGAGTTTCCATGCAATAAGTTCCGTTGGGGAAACGACTCTCAAAGGAACATATCCTGATTGAATTACATTGTCCCAAGCGGTCTGCGTCCATAATTCACCTTCAGGCAAAGTAAGGATTACCTCTTCTCCTCTGAGTTCTAGAGGGGCTTGGTCATGCACTAAGGAGAGCGGTGCAGCTAAGAGCAAGACAAGAAGAAGAGCACTTCGCACAACGTTAGGGACCTCCTCATTGTTCATGAAACACGCGATGCGTCGTTTGGCAAGTCAACCATCGCGTTTAAATCAACTAACCAATCGCGAGGAACCATGAAGGCCTACCGTGTTGCTGGACAAGCCCCCTTTGGAAGCATGAGACAGAAGTTCTCTCTCGACATCGTTGCAAGTTCAAAAGACGATGCTGAACACCGAGCATACTCTACTATCGGATCACGCCACAAAGCAAATCGCCGAGCGATCAAAATCATCTCAATTGGTGAAATCGACCCTCGAACATCAACCGAGCCATCCGTTCTCCATCACTTTCGCGACCAAATCACAGCAGAAGGTGGAAGAACCGCACCTGTGGCAGAAGAAGAGTGAAAGGCGCATCGCCGCATTCATGAACGACGCCCTATAGGCTATGATGGGGCGATAGATTGGAACAGACAGAACTTGAACAAACAGCACGACTCGTTGAGATGAATCGTGAACGCTATCATGAAGTCCAAGAACGCGTTGAGCAAGTCCTCAATGTTCTTGGTGAGCATGACGTAACTGCAACAATTCTCGAAACTCTTTCCAATAAAAATCATGATTCTGAAATGAACATGCATGTTTCAATCGGTGCTGGAGTAACACTCAGTTGTAAACACCCAGGCGGTGGTGAAGGAACAGCAATTATCGATTTAGGAAGCGGAATTTTTGGTGAGCGTACCTGGTCTGATGCAGCTTTAGTTACCCGAGAGCGAATGGAAGAACTTGGCTCGCTTCTAGAAAACCTTCAATCTCAAAGCAAACAACTTGAAACTACAATTTCATCCCTCGCTAAGACATTCACTCAAGCAGCAGTGGCGCAACATGAACAACAGCAACCAACCCCGCTTGTTGAACAACCGGTTGAGCAAGAAGCTGAACCAACTGAACCAGTTGAACCAGAGCAAGAAGAATCTACAACGACGAAACCAAATCGCCGCCGTGGTGGAATGTTTGGTAATCAGCTAACACTGGATGACTAGGTGAGAAGATGGGATTGTTTGATCGATTCAAACGTCGTGTCCAAGAGGTTGCGGAAGAAGTAAATTCTGATGAGTTAACAGCAACAGAAGATTCTGAGGAAGGCCAAGTAGCCCTCCAAACAGCCACTGAAATTGAAGAAGACTGGGATGATGAACCTCTTACTGAACTCGAAGAGACTTCTGTCG
>CALBJF010000358.1 GCA_937892665.1 uncultured euryarchaeote
TTGGTATGCGAAGCGGCCTTGACCTTTATGCCAATGTCCGGCCAATTCGCTTGTATGAAGGCGTTCCACACAAAGTTCACGGTCGTTTCACAAACATTTGGGATCCTGAACTCGTTGACATGGTTATTCTACGGGAAAACACCGAAGGACTCTATCACTCTCTTCTTCATCGAAGTGCTCAACGAGCTAAGGGGCTCGAAGGGTATGAGCCTCCTTCAATTGAATTCCCTGGCTTGCATGGAGAAATCGCATACGATCCTCGCCCAATTTCTTCTCATGGATCTGAACGCTTGATTCAGATGGGTTTTGATATTGCCCAAACCCGATCTGGCGCTCCTGTTGACGGCGTAAATAGAGTTTCATGCATCGATAAGAGTAACGTGACACGTGGGTGTCAATTGTTCCGCAGATCTTACGATAAGATTGCTGAGAAGTATCCTCAAATTGCTCGCGATTATGGGTACATTGACGCCTTCACACAATGGCTCACACGAACGCCAGAACACTACGACGTCGTCGTTACATCAAACATGTTTGGTGATATTGCAACTGACCTTGCTTCTGTCCTTCAGGGAGGAATGGGGATGGCTGCATCTGGAAACATAGGAGACGACCATGCATTCTTCGAACCTGTTCACGGTTCAGCCCCAAAGCACGCTGGATTGAACAAGGTCAATCCAATTGCAAGTATCAATTCTATCCAGATGATGTTGGATTGGCTTGCTCGACGCTCAAATGATGATGATTTACTTCATGTTTCGAAACTCGTTGACCAAAGTGTTGCCGAGCATCTGAAAGATGGTAAATCGCTGACCTACGATCTAGGTGGTACTGCTACATGCAGTGGTGTTGGAATTGCAGTTGCAGACCGACTCGCATCTCATCTGAAAGAGCTCTAATTCGGGCGTGCTGCTAATTCAGTGGTTGGAACTTTCCAGCCCACGAACCAGATACCAATCAATGCGACGAGCGCAATGGTTGTTTGACCAAAGCCCGGATCCCCCAATTTTGTAACAGTCCAAATCGATAGTCCGGACACGACTGTAATAATTCCTATAATGACAATCTTAGAATGAAGAGGAAGAGCTTTT
>CALBJF010000359.1 GCA_937892665.1 uncultured euryarchaeote
AGTAGTATGTATCATTCACTCCAGCTCCGACTAGGAAAGAAGCTGAGTGGCCAGGATGTGTCCCATTCGTTCCACCAAGACACTGATATGCTTGGATGTAGACATTGCTTTCACAAGCTGTTACGTTTGCGAAAGGTGTCGCAGAATCAATTGTTCCAGAAGTGATTGGTTCTGAATGGCGATACACGACATATGTCGCTTGGTGAAGATTGGCCACATATCCTACATCGAACGTGTCGATATTTCTCCACGTAATCGTTGTTGTTTCAGAGACAGGATCAAAAGATGCAGCGATATCCTGTGCTTGTAATTTTGAAGCATCGCCAATGTCAGCAGCCGCTGATGTTGGTATCAACGGAACAGTCATGAGAAGCATAAGCAAGACCATCAGGCCTGCCTTAGGTTGTAGACTCCGGTTCAGCGCGTTCGCACCCATCACACTTAACGTCGCCGCCGTCTGTTAAGAGTATACCGCATTACGCAGAGATGAAAACGTCCGATTACAGACGTTTTGAATCACTCGGATTCATCAGAATTTCGCTGTTCCAATGGATGAGTCGTGTCGAGTTCGATGATTTCCTTGCGGGCTTGCAAGAAGCGAATTCCAAATGTGTACATTCCACCGAGCCCAGAAATGAAGACGACAGCTGTGAGTGGGCTGAGTTCAAGATGCTCAAACATACCCGGCATAGCAGAATAATCCTGCACACCAATAAGCCAGAATATTCCTGTTATTGCAAGCGCTGAAATCATCAGAATTGTTCGATCTGCTCTTGAGAATCCTTTGTAATTCCGGCCTCCGCTGACCGCTTGTGCCTGCGTGCCCATGTAGGATCCGAGGATTGTAAACCAAGCTGCAGCCCAACCCAATGCAGGGTCATCAACCCATGCGGGACTTGATGCGATTGCAATAACCCACATTGCATCAAGAAGGCGATCGAGCGTGTGATCAAGATAGTCTCCCCATCGAGAAACTTGGCCTGTTTGACGAGCAAGTTGTCCATCAAGACCATCAAGAATCATTGAGAAGCCAATCAAGAGAGCAGATCCCATGAGCATCAATGCACCAATATCTGATTTCGGCGCGAAGAGGACAAGTAGACTTGCTGCAATACCGACAGGCAAAGCAAGCCATGTAAGAAAGGCAGGATTGGTTCGACCTAAGCCCATTACAAGAGGAGAAGCCATTGCTTCCCAGCGCTTCCTCAACTGTTCCAGAGCCATGGGTCTCAGTCCTGCCGGTGCATCGAAAGGTCATATGCTTTCGGACACAATTTAGCCTTCCAACCAGTCTATTGCAGTGGCTATTGATTCTTGAACAGTCTTTTCATTCTCATATTGCAAGATGAACAATTCAATAG
>CALBJF010000360.1 GCA_937892665.1 uncultured euryarchaeote
AATTTAAAACCCAGTTTGAATTTTGAGATGTTTCTATCAAGATTGTTCATACCGGAATACTATCTGCAAATACCATGGTAAATCCTTCTTTTATTCGAATCAGAATGGAGGTTCCAACTGAGTGGCAACGTTCCGTAGCGTGAAACTATAATCCGGGTGTTGTATTTTACCGCATGGAAGAAGACATTGAGGAGCCTCAAGAGGAATTATTGGACGATGTCGATTTAGAGTCCACAGAAGAAGAAACTTTGGGAGTCGAGCAACTTGATGAAAAATCACTTGCAGATGAGAGCGATGAAGGCATCGAGGATGATTCAAAAGAGGAAGATACAATTGAAATCGTTGAATCAAAAGACGGCGAAGTCAGTGTTACTCTTGTAGCAAAACTACTGAACAAAGTTCGCAATCTAACGACTGAACAAATCCTCACGGCCCTAGCAATATCTGTACTTATTTTCTCAGCGTTTACAGGTATACTGGCTCAGACATTCAACGAAGTCGATCAAGAGGCGACAAGTTACGAAATGAAAGCAAGAGAATATGCATCTGAAGCAAGAACAATCGAATCAATGGAAAATCAAATTATACTTCGGGAGGAAATCCTCCTCCTTGAAATAAAGAATTTGGCAATGCAGGAATCACTCTATGAAGTTGAAGTGGAACTTCTAAATTCGAGTATGTCCAAGAACACAGATGATTACAATAAAGCAACGCTTGCCAAGGATATTATCTCTTACCAACAGAATGGGCTCAGAAATTCTGAAAGTATTTTTTCCATGTGTGCAATAGAGAATGCTTGTTCATCGTCAGCCCTTGAAGACAGTAGACTTTCCTATGAGGTCTACTCCTTCGAATCGGGAGTGAATGAATCTGTAGATTCTTACATCTCTATTTTTCCTGAAGTGAGGAATGAATACCCCGAGGTATTCATCGATGTGTCTACGCAAGAAGGTCTCGAAGCAATGTTCTTGGAGGTAGGTTACGTATTTGACGATGGAAACCAAAGCCTTGACTTGTATATCCTAAC
>CALBJF010000361.1 GCA_937892665.1 uncultured euryarchaeote
GAAGGGGTAAGTATTTCTGATATTGATTCACTTGATTTCCTTGAGGTGATTGATGTGATGCATGAATCCACAAAGCCTGAAGAAGGTCATCTCATAATATGCAGAATAATTCATCCGCTTTCAAACCTCAATGCTCGAACCAAAGGCACCTATGCCGTGCCCGGTTCACGTTTAGATGAGAGTGGATTTACATACATCATTCAAGGACCATCACTGAAGTTAAGACTCATGTCAGGTGTTATGCGATTAATGTCAAAACCTGATCGAACAAGCGCACGAAATCTGAATCTTACACCTCAGAAGCACGAAACTATCCTCTCCGAGAAGCAACTAAAACTCGCTAAATTTGCTTATGACAATGGCTATTATGACCTTCCAAAGAGAATCAAAATTACTGAATTATCAGAACAAATGGGTCTAGCAAGAGCAACTGTATCCGAACATTTAACAAAAATAGAAGGAATTTTGATGGATGATATTTTTTCCTCTATGACTGATGTGCGTTTGAGACCCGAAGATGCCCGAAGCATCGTCCTTAGCATGGAAATTGATATGCAAGATGCAGGGATGAATACAGAAGGTTTCGAATCCCTTATTCAAAGAATGAAAGATAACATTGAAGAGGAACTGGAACAGAATCCTGTTGAATTCAATGAAATTGACTCGTCTAAAAATCCAGAAGAGATCCTAAGCGAACTAAGAAACGATATCGATTAGTCTCCTCATGTTTTTACGTAACAGTTTGGTGAGATTATCATGGATGGGATGAATGAACTCCTCAATCGGATTGAAGATTCGGGGATGATTGTACCCGAAGATGTCCGAGAAGCGATGTGTTCGCTTCATCTTGAGCAATTTACATCCTATGATTATGATTGCTTTTTTCACGATCGACCAGTGGTTTTCATGGAAACAAAAAACGGTGGTGTCAAGACCATTTCCGCACCACATATGATTGTAACATTGTTGCATCAACTCGAATTATCGAAAGGTCAAGAAGTTCTTGTTCTCGGTTCGAAAGGTGGCTATCTTGCTGCCCTGATAGCAACAATTCTTGGGGAAGATGGTAACGTCCTCTTACTCGACCCGTCAGAAGAAATCATTCGCCACACTGCAAAAGCCCTCTCTGGTTGGCCAACAATAGACGTGCGAACAATCGAAGCGGTCGAGGTAGCTCCGATTGAAACACCGGGGGATTTGAATCGAATCGTTGTAACTGGAGGGATTCCAGAGGTACCAATGTGGATGAAAGAACGAATTGTTGAAAACGGCTTTGTGATTGCTCCGATTGGAGAATATCGAAACCAAGAGTTGATGAAAATCGAACGTCAAGGGGACGAACTTCAACCAACCTCCTTAGGACCAGTCTCTTTTGGCCCAGTTGATATTATGGAAAGTGAGCCAGAGCCGTTAACTGCGTTAGAAATTGTTGATTTGATTGAAACGTTGATCGAAACGTGTCATGAGATGGAATTATGTGGCCCTAATGATTTACACGCATTAGGAGAATTAGCCGATCAGCTACGTCTTATGGAGCAAACTGAGCATCAAAGATTGGAAGAATTTATTGTTGAAAATATGCAACAATTTGTTCACCTATGGCCCATGATTCAGTTAATGTTGGCGCCATCGCTTGCCAGACCAGGTGATATCGATGGCGATGATCAACCCTCTGGACCAACTTTTGATGAATTTAAGCCCTGAGGGATATACATGGTAGCATCTGTTCAGTCTACGATTGCTAAACTCAAACATAAGGATATTCGCCAGCGTAGAAGGGCTGTACGTGTCTTGTTTGATTCTGATATTCATGAAAGCGTGGAAGCTTTTTCGAAACTCCTCAATGACAAAGATATCTGGTTCAGAAATAAGGCCATTGAAGCCTATAAGCGATGGGCGCCTAAGCATGCACCACATCTGCTCATCGAATTGGCTGAAAGGAAACAAATTGATGGCCATAAGTGCGTCTCTTCGGTTTTACAAAACATTGAGGATCTGAAACTAGCAGAAGAATTAGCTCGCCTTTTACTGGTAAGCGAGGATTCAATCGTGAAAAGAAATGCTTCAGTCTATCTAATTGACAACGGATTTTCAACCAGTGAAGAAGAAGAATTATTCCTGGGTGCAAATGATCCTGTAATCAAGTCAGCTTCTCTCGCAATCACAGATAACATTCAGTCTCTACGAGATGCTCTCATCGATTCACACCCCGATGTTCGAAAGCAGGCAGGAATTCGTATGCTTGAAATGGACCTCGGTAAAGAAGAAGAATCTCTCTTGAATACAGCGATATCAAATGATGCTGCATTATGGAAACTGGCTGTTCCTAAGGCCATGAAAGAAGAGAATGGAAACCTTATATCTCTCGCCATAGGTTGTACTAATTCACAACGCAGATTCTTCGTAGCCAGTATGAGAGAGCACATACATGAAGCAGATGACAACAGAATTAACACACTTCTCGCCGAGGATTGTACTTCAGTAGTTTCACGCTGGCTTGTTGGACGAAATGATTCGAAAAGTGATGTCCTTAGGGAATCTTTGCTGTTCGATGAACGTGTGGACAGTATTGACAAGTCGAGGATGTTAGAGCGGATTTTACATCGACAAAACGAGTCACACATCCAAGAATTAGCGCAAAAAATTCTGGAGAAATCTTCTGACGAGGTTGTTCTCAGTGCAGCGCGAAACCTATCAACCGTAACCGATGAACCCTCATCATGACAGAGTCAGGTATCACCTTCACAGTCGATGCGACACAACCATCTCACCAGAGACTTAGGGTTGCAATACAAATCAAAGCCCCATTTTCAAAGCCGAAGTTAACACTCTCCTTTCCTCGATGGGTTCCAGGATCCTATTTTCTTCGCGAACCAATACAGCACGTCACTGATTTGTCCGTTCAAGATGAATTAGGAAATACATTGAATTTTTCGAGAAAAGAAGTCGACTCAATCGTTATCCCAAATGTACAATCCTGTAAGTACGTCACTGTGGAATACCGACTCCTAGCTGTAGACTTATCAGTACGTAACAATCATTTTGATGAGTCACACCTCCATATGATGCCTCCTTTTACCTGGTTTTTGCCGACGTCTGGTATAGAGAGCGAACGAATGAATTTCAAGCATTCAATCGAATTCAAACTTCCAAAAAGTTGGACTGTAACGACTCAACTCAAAAAGACTGAACTGATAGAGGATAATGACATGAATATTCATACTTATTCAGCAAAAAATCGAGATGATTTACTCGATGGAATTGCGGAATGCAATTCAAATTCTCTTATCGAAACCACAATTGATGGAATAAGGCATACCCTAGACATCTGGGATGCTGGTGGAAAAGAGCCACATCCAGTTATGCTGGAGCGGTTTATTCATGACATGAAACGTATTGTTCAGGAGCATCATGCTTTATTTGGTATCATTGAAGAAGACTATCACACAATCTTACACTTGACTGGTGGACCACGTGGAGGCCTCGAGCACATGAACTCTCAAACATCCATGGTTCCAAGAACGTCACTACAACCTGGCAATGTTGAAGAATACAGAGACTTAGTGAGTCTCTTTAGCCATGAATATTTGCACAAATGGAACGTTAAGCGGTTAAGACCAAAGAAATTCCTTGAGTATGATCTTCAACGAGAAGTAAACTCTGACCTATTGTGGTGGTTCGAAGGGACGACATCATGGCTTGGAGACATCATCTGTTTGCAAAGTGGTGCATGGAGCAAAGAGGATTACTTTGCAGACATGAAAAGGAAATTGAAAAGACATCATTCGCGAAGTGGAATCGATTCTCAATCGCTTTGTGAAGCCAGTCATGAAGCATGGATACACCTCTATAGAGGGCATGCTTACTCGAGAGAAACTCAAATTTCGTATTACCTAGAAGGCGAATTATCCATCTTTGCACTTGATTCAGAGCTTCGTAAAAGATCAAACGGAGAATCTGGAGTTGCTGACCTCATGGCGGAACTCTATCATAAGCACAATATTAACGTCGAACAAAAAAGCGATAGAGGAATACAATACAAGGACATCAGAAAGGTCTTGACATCGCTCCGAGGGGGAAGAAGACTCGGTACCTTCCTTGACGAACTTACCACCAAAAAGGGAGTCTTGGATTTAGATCAAGCGTTCAACCTTTTTGGAATCCCATACGAGTCTGGTAAAAGCAAAGAGCGTAAAGATGGAACAGATAAGATTGCTTGGAAGGACTTTGAACAAGGTTGGCTCGGAATTAACCTACGTAATCAAAACAATAAGTTGCTTGTGACATCACACCTCCAAGAATCTCCTGTGCGTGAGCATTTGCAAGTTGGAGACGAAATCATTGCAATAAATGACCAGCGAATCACCACCTCTGAACAACTAAAAACAGCGCTCAAGGGCAATACTGAGGGAGACATTACCATCCTTTATTCTCGAAGTTCAATCATACAAGAAGTAAATGTGACTCCAATAACCGAGCCAAAAGCCCCAACTGTTTCTGCCTGTGAAGGAAATCGATTCTGGAAAGCGACTACTCGGACTCTTCAGAAGTCGTAGGGCTGAGAAGGCATAGTTTTTCCAAAGATACATGAATTGGCGGCAGATAATCTGCAATCCTATGTCGCGTTGTTTT
>CALBJF010000362.1 GCA_937892665.1 uncultured euryarchaeote
GGTCATGATTGCAGCAATCATATCTCTGTTTTCGTTTGTGAGGCCTGTAGCATTCACAACATTGTCAACACCAAGTGTAAGATCACTGTTGGTCTTTCTGTTGTACGAAAGCATGAGGGACGTACGACCTTCATCACCATTATCGATTGAGATACCGGAGGTGTAGTTCATTGTCAAGTCTCTTTGAACGGTTGTGAATTCGGAAGAGAACGAAGCAGAACCTGATGGGAGAAGTACTTCCAGTGTACCATCGGAGCTGAGTGGCAAGTTCCAGACCTGCCCTTCACCGAGATCGACTTCGACTTCCACAACTGTGTCAATTGGTGAAGACGTGTTGTTTGTACCAGCGTTGAATGGTTGTAGGTTGAAGGAAGTGAATTGAGTATTGATATCAATCCATCCACCCTTGCTCATAACGAGGTCGATTGTACCACCATCTTGAACTGCAGCATCGAGGATACCAACAGCAATTCCACCACCATTGAACGGAGCCTCTGATTCAGAGACAACAACGACCCATTTACCCGGTTCAACGGATTGAGTGAAGGTTAGTTCATCTGCAGCGTAGGTTCCTGTGACATTTACCATTACAGCTTGGTTCTCTGTAGTTCCGTAAAGAACAATATGAGCACCTTCAAGACGGGCTGAATCGAGAATATCTGAGACGCTTCCAGTGATTGTTACTTGAGCAGCAGCCATTTCAATATCTTGTGAAACCGGCTCACCTTCAACAACATAGAATCCTGAATTGTTATCATCATAGGCGACAACACCGAATCCATCTTTTGCAATGGATACTGTGTAATTCTCAAGGATAGGAACGTATAGACTCCAAACACCATTTTCATTTGTTTGGATGATTGTATCAATGCTTCCACCTTGGATGGTTACATTCGCACCTTCAACACCTTCGTTTGCATCACCAATGTCATCTTCATCAACATCCCAGAAGGCCTTACCACCGATTTCGACTTCAAGATCAGTATAAATCATTCCAAGACTGGTGTTTTCTGTAAAGACTTCAGGAGCACTCGATGTATCGAGAGTCCAGACACGCTGTGCTGCTGTCTCGTTCATGAAGAGACTCCATGTACCTGGCATGAGCAATTGTGTTGCATTACCGTCAGCATCTGTCGGGTTCATTGTAATATTACCAAATCCATCGTGGCTAACCAAAACTACCTTCTTTCCAGAAAGTGTTTGGTTTGTGCCAGATTCCATAAGCGTTAGTGTAACTTCTACGGTTTCGACCATGCTAAGGTTGAGATCAATTCGCTGTGAGGTGTCTGCACCGACAGTGATTGGCATTCGCAACGATTCCATGACACCATCACCATTGAGCATAGGTGCTGCAACGATGACATAGTCGCCAGTAGGGACATATTCCGCAAAGGTTCCGTTTACATCGACATTCAATGGGACGTATCCTGTTCCGTCAGCAGATGCAAGGAGAATATTCTCGACCATTGCCGAACCATTCATCCATGAAATTGCACCAGTAACTCGCCATTCATCAACGATTGGAACGAGGATGGCTTCTTCAGGTCCTGTCAGTCCAATAGCGATGACATCGAGAACTCCGTTGAGTTCTAAACTTGCATCGGATGCATTTTCATCTGCTGCATCAAGATCGTTGGTTTGTATCGCATAGATACCAGGGCTGAGAACTGCCTCAACGATACCGTCTTCTGAATAATCAGAGGATGTTAAGTTCACTTGCTCACCAATTTGAGATACAGGGATGAGTTGAATGTCTGGACGAATCGCAGTACCGTTCTCGAACACGCTGTCACCAAGGTCTGTAAAGACATTGAGAACAACAGTGCTGTTGCTCGGATTTGTGACCAATTCAACAGGCTCAGGGTTCATTCCATCTGCAACGACTACTGCGTAGTCAGAAACTGTGTTTGAATTGTATGCTGCGTCGGGAATAGTGAATGACCATGTTCCATTCAACAGTTGTGTTTGGAACACTCCAGAGGCATCGGTCAGAGTTTTCCATACGACTCCATCTTCTGAAGTAGCGTGAATCTCTACAGGCTCGTACTGAGGTATATCCTGATTCCATGAAGTTGCATTATTGAAGAGATAAACACTTCCAATAGCGTCAACTGTCGGTGCTAAGATCATAACATCCAATGGAGCCATTTCCTCAACAACTGTTACAAGACGGCCTGCAGAGTACGCAGAAACTGAACTTGCAGCGTTGATGTTGAAGGTCATACCGGCTGGGAGACGTTGACTAAATTCACCAAATTGGTCAGTAACTGTGATGAATTCAAGGTCGTTTCCATGGAAACGAACAGGCACTGAACTTGCGTTCTCGTACAATTTCTGTTCATCTGGAAGAGCAAGCCATTCCTCATAATTAAATCCAGCAGAGTTTGGAGCATCGATTGAACCGTTAACCCAAACCGAGGTGGTATAGGTCAAATCTAGCGTAAGATCTGTGTCGAGAATCGTGAACTCTTCGATAAGGATGAAATCTTCATCACTGTTATCAGTCACTTCCCATTCACCTATAGGCAATTCGATCACAATCACGCCGTTCTCGTCAGAAACCAAGCTTAGTGGCAACAAACCAAGAGGGTCTG
This sequence comes from uncultured euryarchaeote, assembly GCA_937892665.1. Lineage (GTDB taxonomy): Archaea > Thermoplasmatota > Poseidoniia > Poseidoniales > Poseidoniaceae > MGIIa-L2. The sequence goes on from CALBJF010000362.1 coordinate 2,595, forward strand.
TTAGATTCACAGTGCGGTTTGCAACCTCAAATCCAACAGGTCCATTCAAAGTAATCTCAACGTCATACATCTGAGGGACACCAAGGTCGAATGTGATGTTTGTTGGTTCGTCATAGACTTGAATCGTTTGATTCATTTCATAGAACCCATCTTCGTCCAAGTCGACTCTTAGATAATAGAATCCGGAGGTAATTGGACCATAGGATACAGTTCCATCCTCACCAGATGTAAGAGGAATCTTGAATTCTTCTCCAAGTTCAACATCAATTAGTGTGAGGTTTTGGTTCGCAAGAACTTCTCCATCCATTGAGGAGAGTATATCTGAAATTTGAGAGGCAGGCACGGTCATCGAAAGATCATAGGTTGGTTCAAGACCAACTACAACTGGGTCTGGTAGAAGAATTTCTCGACCGTTTGGCATAACTGCAAGCATGTTGTACACACCTGGCAATATTCCTGACAGGTAGAACGAACCTGGACTGACAATGTCTCCACTGAAGAATCCTGGGCCAATGAAGAGACCTGTTCCGTTGAGAGTACCAATACCTTCGAACGAACCTGTTCCTTCAAATGTTTCACCAACGAGTTCCTTCTTGAGACTGCTTACGCCTTCTGAAGTCAATCGGCCGTTTGCTTCAACTTCTCCATCAAGGAGATAGGTTGAGAATTCAGTACCAGTTGATATGACACATAGTGATGCATTAGCAGGCATGGTTTTATTTTCACCGCAAGGCAAAGAGGCATTGTCATGAGACAGCCATGAAGCTTCGAGAGTACCGATTCCAACCCAAGTTCCGTTTCCAGAATAAACACGGTTGTTTCCAATCTCACGAGTAAAGTTACCCGTGAAGTTGTACGCAAGTGCGACACCGTCGCTCGTGAAGGTACCGACATCAGAGAAGGTTACTTCCCCAGTTCCTTGAAGGATTCGAGTTTCCTCGCTATCGAATGACCCGTTGGTCGTTGTCAGTGTGTAGTTCTCGGTCATGGACCAGATATTACGCAGAATGAAATCGGTCTCAACAAGAGGCTCTCCAGCGAAATCGCCGAAGCCAGTCCATTCTACACCACCGGAAACACCACTGCCTTCGACTTCAATATTCATATCTTGAGTTACGTCTTCCTTACGATCTGCTTGTTCACCAGTAACGTTGAGGGTTGATTCACCAAGCCAAGTCATGTTTGCAACTTGTCCGAGAACCGAGGTAATAGCGTAGACTTCACGGTCTGTGTTTAGGTCAGTCAGTAAATCTCCTAAAGTACTCTGATATTCTCCACTTTGGATGGTTTGGATAGCTTCAGTATCATCATAAATACCAGCAAAGGCACTTGCTCTGATTCTACCAGCAGGTGCAGTGAAACTCCAGTCTCCATTTTCATCAGCATCGGTGAAACCGATTGGAATCCAATACGTATCATCATCACCATCGATTGCACCCTCTCCTGAGAATGCATCACGTTCAATCAGAATTCGAGTATTTGGCAAACCAATTTCCTCGTCTTCCATGTAGACAGTTCCTTTAATTTCAGCACCAGAATAGTACTTCATTATCTTGACATCAGCATTTGCAATAATATCATATCCAGTTTGTGCTTGATTTATGTAGACAGATGTCTCGTTAGGACTGTACCAGTTGGCAATGACGAAGTGATTCATCATTGCACCAGGAAGAGGATATGCCTGTTGCAGGAAGTTCGTCCCTCGATCGTTGGAGAGCAGTTGTTGCTTTGGTTGTGGGTTTGTGGAACCAGCATCGGCACCGAGTGTCGATGCCCCGTAACCTACATACGAACGCGCAAGCATAGTATCAAAGAATTCAGGTAGATGGTCTACTCGGATGTCGTCGACTTGAAGTGGATCGATGTTCGCTCCAGACTGTTGGTCAAGTACGTCCTTCAGCATTGCAGCATCGACTTCTTCACGAGATAGTTCTCGAACTGATTCATCGCCACGTACAGTTTCATACACTTCATTTGTGAATGTGTTGAAATCTTGTCCCGATAGGATTGTAGGAGCACCGAAGATACCAAGTGGTCGTCCGCCGTTATATCCAGCTTCGGAATTGTATCGTCCAGCACGTGGGTACAGTTTGTCGTCAACAGCGAAATATCGAATCTCGTGGTTACGAGTGATTGTTTCTCCTGGTGCACCTTCGTAGTCCTGAACATCATATCCGTCCAGGTTGATGATGTCGTTGTATAGGTCAATGATTTGATCATCCGACAATGCGTTTGTCAACAATTGAACTGTCAAAGCAATGTGAGCGTTTGCACGGTGTAGACCTGTCGATACAGAGGTGTATTCTTCGACGAGGTCAGAGGTATACCAGTATTCATCAAATGTGTAATGAGAAACTGAATTTACAATTTCTTCGCTTACATCTGCATTGTTACTGAATGTGCTGTTAGCAGATTGTTCACTGTTGAAATCTCCGTTGAGGCAGTTGTCGCTAAAGGTACTGTCACAAGGAATGATATCACCACCAGACCAAACACGGTAGTGTAGGCCAAGTGTTTCGTCAGGGATTCCATTCGAATCGAGAGGGAATCCTCGAGCCATGTACGTGTCTCCTTTGCTCTTGAAGACCTCATAAGAATGGTCAGCAACAACATCAGCCATCTGGTCAATATCCTTTCCAGATTGAATCATGATGAGGTTAAGTTCATCCATTTGAGCCGGGTTCAAGTATGTTGATAGTTGAGCCTCAAATCCAGAAGTAAATGCACGCTCACCATCATTTTGGTTGATGTTGTAATTAAGATCTCCACCAGCAAGGTGTTGAATGAACATTGCAACCAAATCGGTTTGACTTCTTGCAAGAAGCATGTTACCTGTAGCAGGGATGCCGCTTTGGAAGTTGTCAGAAACAGATGGATGCTCTCCAGTGTTCAGTGCTTGGAAACCATAATCCCACCAAGAGACAAAGGCAGGTCTATCTGAATAGGACTCATTTGTATCTTGTTCAGCCAACCAGTCGAATGCATCATTCCAGTACTGGCCGTTGAATCCACTTCCGAAGGATCCCATGTATGAGCGGCCACCGAAGGCTTCGTAGTCTCGGCTATCAAGAAGAGAGACTCCAAGGTCATCCCAACGCATAATGTCAGGTATTGTGTAATACATATCTTCGTCAATATCGCCTTCAGCAGGAGAGTTGCTTGGAATCGCAGAATCCAGTCCGTAGGTCAATTGTTGACCTGTAAGCATAATCAGGACGAGAAGAACTGCAGAGAACGAAGGTGTTCTCCAAACAGCCTTTCTGGCACCTGCAATACGGTCGGAAGGAGTACGGATTCCTGCTCGACGCCATGTTCGAACAAGTCCGTCCCAATTCGACCACTTCCACAATCCAACAATTCCCGCAGCGCCCATAATGGCAACAACTGGAGTTGCATTGAAGAGGAAACGTGCTGCGGTCCATGACATGTAAGAAGCAGCAAAGATCCAGATACCAAAGACAAGGGATATCTGACTTCGCTGGCTGAATGTCTTCCACAAGGAAATGAGTCCGACAACCAGTGCTAATACGAACACAACAGGTCCGAAACTTGCAAACATGTATCCTCGATCTGGAGCATTTGCTTCAGCAACTGTTCCGAAAATCTTGGTCTTGGTAAAGTATCCACTTCCAGTGAACAAAACATCCCATGCGTTACTGACATCTGTGATTTTCAAGACGTACAGAATAGCAAAGAAGATCATTGCGCCTGTTGCAAGTGTACCCAGAACGAGAAGCCATGGCTTGTCTCTGAATCCAGTTGTAATGTACATAATGACGATTGTAAAGAACAGAATGTAGAGGAATGGTTGCAATCCTGTGCCATCGAGAACAAGGTTCATCTGTGGATGTGCATAGAATGGTAGAGCAATCAATAGATTTGTCAATAGCATGGTTAGGAAGAGCGTGCTGAGAATTGTAGAATCTCTTCTGCGGAACATGTTCAATGCAACTTGAGATGCATATGCGAGGAAAAGAATTGCAGGTCCAACTACGAATCCTTTCCAACCAAGGCTGGCTGCTCCGAATGCAACACCCGCCAAAACGGCGTTTGACATGGCGTACTTTCGTTGCTGAGCAACTGCACTCATAGCGCGAAGCATGTCGAGAGGATGAATCGAAGTGGTTCGAACAAGTCTCTCGGATCCTGCGTACTTGACAGCACGGAGATAGAACATGAATCCAATCGCAATAAACAACATAACGAATGAATCGTGGTCCGCTAGACCCCATGTGGAGTGCGTTACGTGAGCAGGCATGAATACAAGCAACCACGCTGCAATAACTCCAGTTGCTTTTCCAAAGTGATCTTTTGCGATAGTAGCTACTGGGATGATGGTAAGAGCACCAAAGACTGCAGGAAGAGCAAGCATGCTCCACCATACAGCATCTGCATCATTAACGAATGGTTGCAGTGCCATTGCACCAAGAGCGAGACTCCAGGAGAAGAGCGGTGGTCGAGGATTGATTCCACCGATTGGGTAGAAGCGATCTGCATCATAAACAAGATGCGCATTCTGTGCGAGAATATAATCAACAACACGCTTCATGTACCAAGGGTCAGAACCTCCAGTCATATCGAAACCTTCCGTTCCTGCTGCATACATTGAAGGTACAGCGTACCACTGTATTCGGATAACAAGTCCGACAATGAATGCAACTGCTGTGAGTAAGGAAGCCCAGTGTGCATTCCAGAATTCACGAGCACCGCTAGGGCGGTGTTCTTCTCGGTTTGACCAACCGCCGTACTTGTCGTGATTGCCAATAAGAGAGATTGCAACACCAAGGAAGAATGTTATAGCGAGCCAAATCAATGGCGACCATGAATCATCGAAACTTTCGTTTGTCCAGAATCCTGATTCATACCAAGATCCAACAAGATAAAGCATCCAAAGTGAAGAGAGCGTCATAGCACGTGTAAGCCAGCGTTCTGAAACCATACCTGATACGATGATGGCCACGATACCGGTTAGAAGTGCAGACCAATATCCAACATAGCCGTTTGCTTCAACTCCAGCAAGTCCACCGAGTTTGAGTCTGTCTGCGATCTGATTTTGATCGAAATGCCAGATTGTTAACAAGTGAGCTGCAGCCCAAATGACGAGAGCGATTTGGAGAGGAAGTGCATTTCTATTCCACGCACCTTCCTTAGCAGTTCCGTATGCAAACCATCCCTTGTCTCCCGCAGGACTCAAGAGTCCACGTCCTGCAACACCGATTGCAAGACCAACGATTGGGAAGATTGTCAACCAAGTAAAGAAGACAAAACCAAGTGCTGTTTTTTGGAAGGAATCGACTGGATATGTTCGCCCATCAGGGAAGAGGAACTCCCTTGGAAGATAATCCGATGCTGCAGCAGCAGCGGTAATGTCCATTGCTGAATGAACACCAACACCTGCGAAAACAAGCATTGTCATCCATTCGTGGCGACCCCGTGTGTCAAGTAAATACCCAACAAAGGTTACGACAAAGAATGTGAATCCTGTGAATGCATCGACATATTGTTCCACAAGTCCTGAACCAACGAGAGAAACGACAAACATAGCGAGAGAGATTCTAGTTTGAGTCATTGAATCAGGAAGGTTACCAAGTTCACGAAGTACACGAGGTGTAACAGCAAGTAATCCTGCGACACCAGTGGCGATGATTGGCATCATCATATTTTCGTTCATTTCAACGTTGATTGACATAAGTCCGTCGACGTAGTTTGCTAGTATTGCAATAAGCACAGCAAGTGGGGCGATAAGCCAACCCAAAACAGGCCTTTGCGAGGTCTTTGATACCTTTTCCATTTTTTTCCCTCAGAGGATTGCTCGACAGCAGCAGTGCTGGAGCACTTTGGCCACTTTCGACCCTCTTTTAATCCCTACTATGGATAAGTCCTTAAAATCAAGCAACACAATGAGAATTACATTTTCTCATAACGCACGATGCCCGATGTCGTTTCTATGGTGAGAACCTTCAAGTGAAATCGTATCCATTCTTTGGTAAGAACGAGCTCTGGCTTCGGCTAACGAAGAAGCAATTGCAGTTGTTGCAAGGACTCTTCCGCCTGTGGAGATAAGTCTGTTTGATTCATCTATCCCGGTTCCGGCATGACTGACCCATGCATCATCAGCATCATCAATCAGTTCCGCTCCAAGAATAACCCGTCCCTTCTTCGCAGATTGAGGATATCCTTCCGAAGCCAGAACAACGGTAAGGCAGTGCATATCATGGAATGAAACAGAATAATTATCCAACGAATCGGTAGCCGCTGCAAACAGTAAATCGCCCACATCAGAAGCGATTAGAGGCAGTGTGACCTGACATTCAGGATCTCCAAATCGGACATTGAATTCAACGACAAACGGATCCCCATTTTCATCGATCATTAACCCAACATAGAGAACGCCTCGATAAGGAATCATCATTCCAGAAAGAGAAGCATGCATAGGTTGAACAATTCGTTCAAGGACTTTGTGATGTATTTCTTCAGTTACAACCGGAGCTGGGCAATATGCACCCATACCACCCGTGTTCAATCCTTTGTCGCCATCCCAGACCCTTTTATGATCTTGGCTCGGAGGTAAACAGACAAATCCAGAAGCATCCATTATCACCAACATACTTGCTTCTTCACCTGGGAGGAAGGATTCTAAGAGAACGTGTCCATCAGTCTGTATTGAATCGTTGATGAATTCAATCGCTTCTTGTAAATTTGTTGTAACAACAACGCCTTTGCCGCCAGCGAGAACATCTCTCTTGATGACCCAAGGGTTGTCTGAATACGTCGCCAGAGCAGATTCAATATCACTTGAGGAATCGAGCACCATATAATCCGCAGTAGGTACTTCTGCTCGTCGCATCGCCTCTTTAGCAAACAGTTTCGACCCTTCAAGTTCGGCGTGAATGGCTTGAGGTCCAAAGCAAGGAATTCCGTGGTCTAGAAGAATATCTGCAAGTGATTCACACAACGGTGCTTCAGGGCCAACGATAACAAAATCTACATCCAATGTTCGAGATAACGAAACTATGCCATCGATATCCGAGGCTGATATTGCATGATTCGTAGCGTAGTTCATCGTCCCTGCATTACCAGGGGTTACGTGAACATCGCCAATCGATTCTGATTGTGAAAGCGACCTGCAAAGAGCATGTTCCCTCCCACCGCCACCCACGACAAGAACAGACCTACTCATAATCCGAGGCAATCTATCAAGGCTGATAATTCAACCGCAAAAGGGGTTTCACAACAAGAGCCTTCATGTGCCGTATCGAAAACCATCCTCTCATGAGCAATGTTGATGCAGCCACTGACCTAAACTTTCTTGCACTTGTCCTTATGACATTGTGGCTTTATCTCCCTGGATTTATCGCAAACACCTTTGCAATGATGTGGGGCAAATGGCTTCCAAAAACAGGATATGGGCCGTGGCCAATCGATGGCGGCAAGACACTAAAAGACGGAAATCGAATGCTGGGTGATGGTAAAACATGGAACGGACTTATCGGAGGATCACTTACTGCAGGCTTACTATGCGTGCTTCAACTCGCTATCGTTGGAAACAATTTTGATGGAGCCGCAATCTTCGCAAGTCCGATTATAGGTTCAGAAGATGCTTGGTTTTCAATCGGAAACGATTGGGTTGCAGCCTATATCCTGGGTTCATTCCTTGGATTTGCTTGCCTGTTTGGAGATTTAACAGGTTCGTTTTTCAAGCGTCGTCAAGGTTTGAAGCGAGAAGGAGATGTTTCATCGAAGGCACCGCTGCTTGACACTCTCCCTTTCGCAATCATGGTGTTCTTGTGGGGTCAACTCTTCCTCGGTGGGTCATTACTTGCTTCGAGTGAACTCATCTATCCAATGTTGGCAATAATTGTCATCACGCCAGTGCTTCATCGAGGCTTCAACCTCATCGGATACGCCATTGGATGGAAAGATGTCCCTTACTGACGTAGGCAAAGCATTGATGATTCAATACCTCATGGCCAAACCATGCGAACAGCAAGCCTATTGACAATTTTGATGATGATCCCCATCCTTTTTGCCTCCACAACGCTAGCATCACCACCCACGAATGGCTCGACAACACTCGTTTCAGATTCTCAAATATGGGACGGGGGTGACCTCAACGGTGATGTGGTAATTGCCGACGGAGGCGTACTTACATGGACAGGAGAATCCCAAATTTCAACAGACTCTACAATAACTATCGAAGAAGGTGGCATACTCAATCTCAACAATGCCGTACTAACTGGTCAAGCATCCGTCTCGACACTCCTAATTTTTGATACCACCAACATTGGCATTAACGAAAGTATTGCTGATACTGCCGCAACAATGACCATCTATTTTGATATTAGCGTCCCTCAGCAAGCCTACCTTAATTTGACCATCGACGGTACAACAACCAACGAAATTACAGGAACATCCTTGGAGACCACTGTTGACTTGACAGATGAGTTTCTGATTGCAGTTGATCACTATTATCCACTTCCGTTTGGAATTACTCACATCGAAATATTCCATTCGAACGCCGAACTACTAACGATATCAGCAGATGAGTTCTCCCAAAGTGGAGGAAGTCTTTCCTGGAACCAACCATCGTTCCACATACATAATCACGGAACTGTTCTCTCCGAAGGCTCCACACTAAAAGGCGCAAATATCAGTTGTCAACATCTTTGTCATTTCAATGATTCATCTCTCATTGGCAGTGGGCCAATCCATGTTGCTGATGGAACACACATCGGAGTCAATAATTCAGTGATTCTAGGATCTAGAACAGACGAAGACATCATTGTTCACGACCAGGCTACAATCGACTATGAAGAATCTACTGGAACCGGTGGCTACACAGACGCTTGGATTCGACTTCTTTCCAAAAGAGAGATTCATGTCAATGCTAAAGTTGCAACTGTGGTGGCTACAGGAATCGGTTACAATGGTAACACCATCAATACTGTGATCAACGGAGACGCAGATCAGAGCACATGGTTTGTGGATATCGGAACCAACGAGAACAAGAGAATTGTGGAATGGGTCGATGGAACTGGAACATACTTCCAAGAAACAGGAACCATCAAAATCACCGTTGAATCAAATTGGGGCAATTTCATCGCTGATGAAGCTGCACCAAAAACAGCAAGTTCGAATGTCGATGTGATCTATCCGTCGTTAAGCATCGACAAAATAGTTCCTGATGCAGTAACGGCTGATACTGGAAAGACCCACTACGTTATGGTTACAATCTCGAACACAGGTACAATCCCAGCCAATCCAAATGTTCGATGCTATACCAACGGAGAAGAAGCTGACACAACAGCTAACACAGGCAACTGGGAAGTTGCTCCAGGAGAATCCAAGGACGTACCTGTTTCATGGTGGCATTACACGGATGAGGCTGCTACATTGACTTGTAAATTCTTTTACCCCGATGTGCTTGAAGCGGTAAGTAACTTAATCGCAGATGAAGCAGGTGAAACCTCGAGTGAAGTTTCATGGACAACCGCTGAAGAAGTGGAAGAGCTTCCAATTCTTTTGTATGGGATTATCATAGCCATCGTCGTTGGATTGGGTGTCTTTGTGGCATTGAGTTCACGTCGATTACAAAATAAAGAATACATCGAAACTGGGGAAGAGTTCGAAGAGGAACCTGAAGAAGAAGAGGAATCTGTAGACGTAGAAGAATCCGAAGAAGGAGAGGAATCTGAAGACGTAGAAGAATCCGAAGAAGGAGAGGAATCTGAAGACCATACATGGACCGACGCTGACGGAAACCCTATTGTTTCAGTTAAAGAGGAATAATTCCTCACAAGCCTGTGAGTGGAAACCACTCATAAACGTAAGTAAACCACTAATCAGAAGATCCATATTTCACTTGATATCTTAAGCAGTATTACGTGATATACTGCGTAAAATTTCGGATCATTTTTCGAAATATCCATTTTATTTGAGTTGATATTTAAAGCGGCATATTAGTATATATTAGGGGAGTATTATGAGGGGAGATAACGGCAAGAGATACAATCCTGATTGGCTAGTGAAGTTAGCCCAAAAGTGCCTCCCTTATCTCAAGAGTCATCCCAGATATAACGAGGAAGTCCTAGATTTTCTGCCCGATGCATTGGCCAACTGTACATCATGCATACCAGAGAGCCATTGTTACATTCATTTTGTGAAGGACGAGAAGCCCAATCAAGAAGATTCTTCATGGCGATACATCACTTCAGTTGAACTCTATGACGAGAAGTTAGGTATTATCTTAGTCGACCTGTTGCTAGATAATACAAGTGACAACCCATATGAAGATGCCCCGATTGTTGGGGGCATAGAGTATTTTGACCTCTTGGATATCCTTACTCCATTTCAAGCAAGGCGACACTTGCAAGGCAGGATCAGAGAGCGCGTCTACTGAATGCATGCCATTCATCAGTCGAACCTTGAGTATGATTCATGGTTTACACTGGAATCCCTTGTGAATGCCAGTTTTGACCACATGGGTTTGAAGATAAACGCTTATTCGCAGGGTATGGCTTTATTTCCAGTTTAATAATTGTAATTCCATGGCAGGAGGCGATGGTCGTTCCATTTTTGGTATTGTATACACTGGATTTTCTTTAGCCTCATTGTGGTTATTGGATCAGGAGATGAATCATCGTGTCGTTGCGAATCCTGCTGGAGCAGCAGTTCAGACATTATGTCTATTATTTGCTGTTATTTTTGGAATTGCAGGCACGTATAAACTACTGACTCGAAATAAAAGTAAATCAAATCATGCAGTTTATGATTATACAAAACAAGGGGATGGAGCATCTCATAAATTTATGATTAATCCGCGTGGAGTCACGGTTGTTAAATTGAAAGAAAATGAAATGAGAAAGAATCAGAAGAACTCCAACATTGAGATCCAAATCTGGAGAAATAAGCCTCTTTTGGCAATAATTATTCTTCTGGGCATATCCCTAATTGGGCTGTTTTAAGATGAACCCCACCCTTCAATACGCATACATACACAAGGGCTCCCGATGTGTTCAGATGAAAGTATTGACTCATACAGCGTATTAGTTTTTAAAATTCCAAACTCTGGAGTTGTTTATGAGAAATAAAATATCAGTT
>CALBJF010000363.1 GCA_937892665.1 uncultured euryarchaeote
TGATTCCAATAGATGCAGCATCTTGTTCACCTGCTAGATCTTCTACAAGATAGGTTAGAAACGGTATGACGATTCCAAATCCAATCATATCGATCATGGTTACAAGGAAGAGTACGAATAAAGCGCCTTTACTCGCATCAATGCGAGTGGCTGGCTCACCGTATTCATCCATACTCAAGGCGAGGAAACCCTACCTATGAATTCGATGATAAGACCGTAGTTCTAAATCGAGGTTGTTGCGCCAGAAATACCGGGTGTCAATCGGTCAATAACTGCGCCTAATCTATCAACCAGGCTCTGTTTCTGATCGTGAGTAATCAGTGCATGCTCCATGACTTCATCGAGTGTATCGACTGCAATAACTTCTACGTTTCCTTCGAATTCCTCATCCAAGAGTACGTCTTGCATGTTTGCACGTGGAATGATTACAGTTTTGACTCCGGAACGTGCAGCCGCTTCAATCTTCGCAGTTACCCCACCAATTGGAAGAACTTCACCACGAACAGAAAGTGAACCTGTCATAGCCAAATCCTGACGAATTGGTATTGATTCAAGAGCAGATATAATCGCTGTTGCAATCGTAATTGAAGCAGAATCACCATCAACACCATGCGTATCTACGAACTGAATATGAATATCATAATCTGAAATATTTTTTCCAGTTAGTTTCTTGATAACTGCACTTACGTTGGTTACACTTTCCTTAGCGAGGTCACTCAAACCACCAGTAGCGTGAATCTTTCCACCACCACCTTGAGAGGGTGTTACGAGAGCTTCAACTGGAAGCATAATGCCTGAGAAATCAGAAAGGCCTGAATTAGCACCAAGAACGGCCAAGCCGTTCACTCTTCCAATTCTGTTTCCAGAATTGACAACAAGAGCATAATCTTGTCTGCGTTCAATCATTCGATCAGCAACTTGTTGTTCAAGTGGTTTAGCGATTGAACGTGCTGCAAGAACATGAGCATCAGTAACGTATGGAGCCCCATCTTCTGACGCTAAATCGCCAGCGATTCGAACCAATCCACCAAGTTCACGCAATCGAAGTGAGAGTTTACCTCGTCGACCCGCACGACGTTGAGCTTCCCGAAGAATCAAAGCAACTCCAGTCTTATCGAAGTGAGGGATTTCTCTCGAACTGCCAATGTCTCTTAGGACTTCTTGAGCGACAAAACGAATCAATCGCTTTCTGTTACGGTTTGTATCAGGCATTTCAGAGTTTACGTAGACTTCATACCCGTATCCGCGAATACGGCTACGAAGAGCTGGATGCATTCCCTGAATAGCATCAAGATTTCCTGCCGCGATAAGAATGAAGTCACAAGGAACTGGCTCAGTCTTGGTTAATGCACCCGATGAGCGTTCGCTGCGTCCAGAGATTGGAAAAGCGCGCTCTTGCATGGCTGTAAGAAGTGCTTGTTGCTCTTCCAAGCGAAGAAGATTAATCTCGTCAATGTAGAGGACTCCTTTGTTTGCTCGATGAATCGCTCCTGGCTCGACACGGTCATGAGCAGGCGTTTCCATTCCACCTGATTGGAAAGGATCGTGACGAACATCACCGAGGAGTGAACCTGAAAGTGTTGCTGTTGCATCAACAAACGGGGGAAGTTCTTCAGCATCATGCTTGACAAGAACCTTTGGGATTCTACCTTCGTCTCCAGAACCGAGTCTGCTGCGAATGAACATGTATCCAAACATGAGCAAGAACATACCAAAGAGAAGAGTAAGAATATCTCCTGTAGGAATAGCCACGATAACGAGTAAGAATGCAACAGCACCAAACCCAATGAGAAGCATACGTTGGGATTTCTCTTTTTGTTCACGGATTGCGTCCTTCTGGACACGAACAATGCGATCTCCTCGTCCAGCAGGCACTGAGCGTACACGAGGTTCGTTTTCATCGTCCTCATTTGGATAGACAAGAACATCTTCCAGAGCGTCTCTTGGGAGTAAGTCTGTCATTGAGCGGGCAAGCATGGACTTCCCTGTACCAGGATCACCGATCATGAGCATGTGCCGACGTTGTTCAGCAGCTTTTCGAATAACGACTGAACCAGCTTCTTGTCCAATGACTTGATCGACCAGACGGTCAGGTATTGGGACATCTTCAGTCGTTTCAAAACTGACTGAGTCAATCCACTTATCGACGCTCAATGTGACAACTTCATCCGTCCCATTAGAAGGCTCAGGAGCCCAA
>CALBJF010000364.1 GCA_937892665.1 uncultured euryarchaeote
GTGGTGAATTCGCTCTGGTAGGTATTAGCGAAGAAGGAAACGATGAAGGTGCTCGAACCTACAAATGGATTTCACAGTAAAAAGAAATCAACTTTCTTCTGAGAGACCATCGAGCATTGCTTTAACAATCTCTTCAAGATTATAGTTAGGTGCCCAATTCCACTCTTCTTTTGCTACAGAACCATCAATTGAATCTGGCCATGAATCAGCGTACTTCTGGCGAATGTCTGGATTAAAATCGCATTTGAAACCGTCCACTTCTTGAGAAATTACATCTGCTAGTTCTTTAGCGGTAAACGAATGACAATCGATATTGTATCCTGCTTTTGATGAGCCAAGTGCGTCGTTTGGAGCATCCATTAGCATCAGGGTTGCTTTGATGGCATCGTCCATGTACAACATAGGAAGTCGTGTGTCAGGTCGAACAAAACATTCGTAGTGCCCACGATTGATTGCAGCTTCGAAAATCTCTACAGCGTAATCGGTTGTCCCTCCACCTGCTGGCGCCTTGTATGAAATAAGCCCAGGATAGCGAATACCACGTACATCTATTCCGTCTTTCTCCCAGTATTCCTTAGCAAGTGATTCTCCTGTCACTTTCGTTTCACCATAAACTGTTGATGGATTGAGATCTGTAATCTGTGGGGCATGTTTTGGAGCATCTGGACCAAAAACTGCTATCGAAGAAGGTGAGAAAACTCGTAGGGAACACTTCTTTGCAGCTTCGAAGACTGAGATTGTCCCCCCTACGTTCACCTTCCGGCAGAGTTCAGGATTTTTTTCTCCTGTAGCGGAAAGCAACGCTGCTAAGTGATATACAGTCCCTACATCTTCATCTTTGCACAGTTTGATAATCGAATCAGTATCCAAAACATCCAGAGTCACATAGGGGCCTTTGCTGGTTGAATTTTGATTATTAACACTGCGAATATCGGAGGCAATTACTGAAGACGTACCGTGTTTATCCCTCAAAGCCTCTACAAGTTCGGTACCGATCTGGCCTAATGCTCCAGTGACGAGAATTTTTTCCTCTGCATCTCCCAACATAGTCACTCTCCTTAGCCAATATTGATATGGTATGCGCGACGGCCTAAAAGCCCGTTGATAGAGTTGAAGTACGTAATTGTCAGCGGAGGAGTGCTCAGTGGATTGGGCAAAGGTGTTACTGCAAGTAGCATAGGCGTCCTCATGAAAAGCGCTGGACTGCGAGTAACTTCTATCAAAATAGATCCGTATCTGAACAGCGATGCTGGAACAATGAGCCCGTTTGAGCACGGAGAAGTCTTTGTTTTGGACGACGGCGGCGAGGTAGATTTGGACCTTGGCAACTATGAACGATTCCTCGATTTAAATCTCGCTCGTGACAATAACCTCACCACTGGAAAAATCTACTCAAAAGTCATTGAAGCTGAGCGTCGAGGCGATTATCTTGGTAAAACAGTCCAGGTAATTCCACACGTAACAGATGCAGTGCAAGACTGGATTGAAGATGTTGCAAAGCGCCCTGCAGATGGAAGTGATGTTTCTCCAGACGTATGTATTGTTGAATTGGGCGGTACTGTCGGCGATATTGAAAGTGCTCCGTACTTGGAAGCTTTACGACAATTCCAATTCCGTGCAGGCAGAGAGAACGTAATTTTCGTTCACGTTTCACTTGTACCAGTCATGGGTCCAGTCGGCGAACAGAAGACGAAGCCTACACAGCATACTGTCAAGGAATTGATGGGATTGGGAATTACTCCTGATGTCCTTGTTTGCCGTTCAAGTAAGCCATTAACCCAAGAGACAAGAGACAAACTCGCTGCATTCTGCCATGTAGATTCGAAAGCAGTCTTTTCGACACATGATGTTCCTAACATCTACCATGTACCGTTGATGCTTGAAGAGCAAGGCTTCTGTAATATCTTGGATATTGATTGCAATAAAACTGAAATTCTTTCCGATTGGAGGAAGATGGCGCATCATCTTGATCAACTGGAAAAAGAAGTCCACATTGCAATGGTTGGAAAGTATACTGGTCTCTCTGATGCGTATTTGTCGGTCATTAAATCACTTCAACATGCAGCAATTGCAGTCGATAGGAAACTCCGTATCGATTGGATTGAAGCAAGTGATCTCGAAGGAAACAGAGATTCT
>CALBJF010000365.1 GCA_937892665.1 uncultured euryarchaeote
CGGTGTTTTCTCGTAGAATAACCATGTCAACCAGTTCAGGATCCCAAATGTTTGTGAAACGGCCGTGAACTTTGTGTGGAACGCCTTCATACAAGCGAATTGGTCGGACATTCGCATAGAGATCAAGGCCGCTTCGCATACCAAGAATTACAGAACCGCCAGCGAGATCGCCATTTGGCAAACGTGCACCGGGTTGGCCAATAGCTCCCATGAAAATAGCATCCGCTTCATCTCTGCAAAAGGCGAATGAACCCTCGGCCCATTCTTCCCCAGTATCGAGATAATGTTGGCCCCCACATTGAATCACATTCTGTTCAAAACCGTGATTTGTATGCTCTTGAATAGTGTCAAGAATGCGCTGTGCTTCTATGGCAACTTCCTTTCCAGTGCCATCTCCCGGGAGGACTGCAATCAGGTGGTCGCTCATGGACCTTCGAAGTACCAATAGCATATGAATGAGACGCATTCTGTTTAATGAACGTCGGTTTCAATCAATGTCTGAATAAGCGGTGGCCTGTAAAGAGCATCGAAATTCCCAAGGCATCTGCTGCATCGATAACTTCCTGATCACGAATTGAACCGCCTGGTTGAACAATGGCAGATGCTCCAGCCATTGCGGCTTGTTCTAAACCATCAGCAAATGGGAAGAAAGCATCACTTGCAAGAACACAATCTTTCGCTTTCTCACCAGCTCTTCGAGCCGCAATTCGAACTGCTTCAACCCGACTTGTTTGTCCTGGGCCAATGCCTACAGTTGCAAGACCTTGAACCATGACAATTGCGTTTGATTTGACCTGTTCACAAACCCGAACAGCAAATTTCATAGAATCAATTTCAGACTGTGTCACCTGCTTCTTCGTAACAGTTTTGGCAGAAGCCCAATCGATAATTGGTGGTTCCTCGGTTTGAACAATCCACCCGCCTTCAATTGGCTTTAAAACGCGCTCTCGCATCAGTGGAGCGAGTCGGTTTTGAGGAGATTCGATTGTAAGAAGGCGACGATTTGCCTTCTTCATGATGTATTCTTTAGCATCATCAGCGTATCCAGGGGCGATGAGAACCTCGATGAATAATTCCGACATTGCCTTCGCTGTTTCGAGGGTAACAATCTCGTTAAAGCAAATGATAGAACCGAATGCAGACTCAGAATCGCTTGCTAAAGCATCTTTGAAGGATTGGACTTGTGTTTCTGAAAGAGCAACACCACAAGGATTGTTATGCTTTACAATAACACAGGCATGAGGAGTATCAGGCCATTCATTTGTCGATAAAGAACGACACAATCGAAGCGTAGCATCGGCATCAGAATAGTTGTTGTAAGACATTTCCTTTCCTCCTTCAACGTGTGCAGTTACGAGTGTAGAATGACTACCGATGGCTGCATTTGCGACATAGAGGGATGCGCTTTGGTGAGCATTTTCGCCGTAGCGTAAAGGTGACATTTTATTTGCAGATGCAAGAAGAGTTGTATGGTGTCGCTTTGCTTGTTCAACAACATCTTCATAGGATTCAGGCAGTCCATTCCAGCGTGAATGAAGTGTGTTTGCAATAGCGACATCGTAGGAGGCGGTATGTTCGTATGCTTGCAAAGCAAGTCCCTTTCTTCGCTCCATTGGTACGCCATTCGGCAAACCATTTGCTTCTCTAAGGTCGCCTAGAATGGAATCATACTCATTTGGATTACAACAGACGATGACATTTGCGTGATTCTTTGCAGAAGCACGAACCATTGTCGGGCCGCCAATATCGATCATCTCTAACAACGAATCTTCAGCGAGAGGGGGATTTTGTGCTGCAGCCATAGTGAATGGGTATAGGTTGCACGCGACTAAAGTAATGGGCGTATATCCCAAATTCTTCATTCCTTCACGATCGGATTCTTGTTGCATGCGTGCTAGAAGCGGACCATGAATAGCAGGATGCAATGTTTTTACACGGCCATCAAATATTTCTGGATGTTTTGTTACATCACTTACACTCTTGACTTCAAGACCCGCGGCCTTTAGAGTTCGAGCAGTTCCACCCGTTGAGATGATTTCAAATCCCAATTCGGACAAGCCAGTAGCAAATTCAACAATTCCAGTCTTGTCCCATACACTCAACAATGCGCGAGGTTTTTCCGAGTCCATGTAAGCACCCGTTATCAGACTCTATTGCATCCACGTTATCAAGCATGTGATGAGAGCATTTGCTCAATCGCCACGAGAAGAGATGACCTGGTCGACTCGGAGAAGTCCGCAAGTGGTCTCGACCGCTGCCTGTAAGGCATGGGACAAGGTAGTTGCAGGAATCAATACGCCGCTGATTTCATCGATTGATCCGTCTTTAGATACGCCATAATCGACAGACTTATTTCGATGGGCTGCTCTTAATTTGAGAAGAGTATCAATCTGATCTTTTCCTGCATTACTTGCGAGTGCAACAGGAATCGACTCAAGAGCACGAGAAAACGCTTCAATTGCTAGGCGGTGACGCCCAGCAGTAGATTCTGCCACTTCACGTAGATGAAGCGCTGCTGCGATATGGAAGGCCCCACCTCCAAGAAGAACGCCGCCGTCTCCGATAACCATTTCAAGAGAACGAAGCCCATCATACATTGCTCGGATATACTCTTCCGCAGCAACACCTTGCCCTCCCCCCACGTCGAGAGTAACAAGGCTAGCAGTATCTCCAACATCAACGATGAGCCGAGTTCGTCGACCATCTTCACGTTCTGAGACCTCGATTTTTGCGGCTAAAAGGGAGCCGAGCGATGAGGTATCAATGTCATCCAAATGGTTGGTGAGTGTCGCATTTGTCGCCGATGCAAGATCTTCGATTCCAGCATCTTCCATCATTCCAACGAGAAGGATTCCTTCATCAAAGCAAGCATGTTTGATGCGATCATCAATTGATTTTGATGTGAAAATTGCCTTCGCCCCCGATGAGACAAGAGCTTTAATTTTCTTCGATAATATCGCTTCCTCAGCGTCCAGGAATGCAAGCATTTGTTCAGGACGCTCAATCTCGATCTCAGCATCTCGCTTGGATTGTTCAACAGTCAGAGAGCATGTAAGGGCGAGAACGCTGGATTGCTGCTTAATCTGTGGGACGCGCTCGGAATCAAACTTTTGCTCAATGACCATTCCTTTGATCAGAACAGTATC
Organism: uncultured euryarchaeote; assembly: GCA_937892665.1. Taxonomy (GTDB): domain Archaea; phylum Thermoplasmatota; class Poseidoniia; order Poseidoniales; family Poseidoniaceae; genus MGIIa-L2. The sequence continues at coordinate 3,147 of CALBJF010000365.1, forward strand.
TTGCAAACTATCTCGTCCTCTTTTTACCATCCGGATATGTTCAGCGCGAACAGGCTTTCCAGATTCGCGTACAGTTTCCATTGCTTCAACGAGTAATTCAGCAAGTCCGACACCTCCAGATTCGGCAGATTTTCCGACCATTGCAGTCTGAG
>CALBJF010000366.1 GCA_937892665.1 uncultured euryarchaeote
GTGTCAACTCCTCCATAGCAATGCTCGTAAATGCCAATCAAAAAGGAGATATTGCTCATCAACCAGAAGATGTATTACGCATTCTCGCTAACAAGCCCAAGAAAGAAGAACATGTTCACGAACAAAGTGGTTCAAGCATCACACTCGCATCCGATATTGTTCGCACTGCAACAGATGTCATTTATTCAGACAAAGATATCGGTGGCATTGAATTGCATTCGACCTCTATCGAACTTGCAGAAGATGATTGGGAACCTCGAATGGTTTCAGTGGATGAGATTCACAGGGCAAATGATTTGATCGAGCAACACCTGAAGACAACACTTGAGGAATTGACTCCTGAAGCACCAAGTGTACTCGATGCGGATTTCAGAGATCGACATCTAACTCATCAACTCGGTGAATTGGAAGGAAGCGATATCGATTCCGCAGTTGATGTGATGGTTGGAATTGATACCGAAATCGATCGGATAATGACAGAGAGAGAACGACAGATGGTCCGAGACGATCTTCGTCTACGCAATCTTGAATTGCAAATGGAAGCATTACTTGATCGAACCTCAAGTGCAGATGCAAACGAGCTCATCGACATCGTCGATGAATTACGCCATATCGAACATGAGCTAGGTCTTGTAAGCGAAGACGCAATGGAAGCGTTTGAACTTGAAGATGAGGAAGCCAAAAATCTCGTTCACTTAGCACGAATTCGACCAAAAGCAATTCTAACTGGTGAGCAAGAATGACAGACGCATGGTGGGCGAATGGAGTCTCTTTCCAATGTCAGCCAGACTGTGGCCGTTGTTGCGATCAACCAGGAGGCATTGTGTATCTTGCCCCATCAGATGCTGAGAAACTTGCAGAACATGCTGGGATGGATGTCGAGGCATGGCTAAGACGCGATTGTACAAAAACGCTCGATGGCAGATACATACTTCGCTCTCGTCAAGGAGATGGAGTGTGCATTTACTTGAACGGAAAAAAGCAATGCAATGTCTATCAAGTTCGACCACAGCAATGCCAAGCATTTCCATGGTGGGCGGAAAACCTTCGAAGTAAGCGTTCTTGGAATCAAGTAAAAGAGTCATGTCCCGGACTTACCACCGAGAATGCAATCATAATATCTGGAGAAGAAATTAAACTACACGTCCATGCTGATCGCCAGTCAACACGTGGATTCCGAATATGGGAATAAGTGTCATTAGGTGTAATTACCAACACCAGTTGGTTGTTTTTTCGTACTTTCCTTTATACGGATGACCCGATTCGGAAGATACGGTGAGACAGTGACTGATGAGGCGAAACATCTTCTTGATTTAACTGAAAAACACCTAGATATTGGTATGCGCGGTGTACCTGTAGGCACATGCCGCACTTCGTACGTCACGCCAGGAGAAGGTGTTCATTATTGTGGATATCCAATTGCTGAACTCGCAGAAATGGAACCAGAAGATGTGGTATATCTCCTCTTCAACAAGGAACTTCCTACAGAGAAACAATCTTTGGAATTTAGGCAAAATCTTGCAACACGTGCTGAGATGCCAGGAGATTTAACACCGATATTTTCCACTCTCCCAAGAGATGGCCATCCTATGGATTGGCTATCCATTGGAATTCACTCACTTGGCATGATGGATTGCAAGAATGATTGGAAGGAAGATGCTCTTAATTTGTTAGCGAGAATGCCACGACTTATGGGGCTCATGTTCCGTTATCGAGAAGGGAGAATCGACAACATCCCTGAAGATGATACTTCTCTTTCTATGGTACAACGGTTCACAAACACACTTCAGCTCGAAGTCGTGGATCAAGAGAAACTTGCAAAGATAATTTCGGTTTATCTCGTCCTTCATATGGACCACGGCGGAGGCAACCTCTCAACATTCGTTGGTAAGGCTGTAGCAAGTGGCCATGCTACGCTCTACTCTTCAATTGCCAGTTCGATGAATGCCCTCAGTGGACCACTTCATGGCCGAGCAAATCAATCCTGTCTCGAATTCGTACTTCGTGTTGGCACATCTGAACCGGAAGAAGTTGAACACTTTGTTCGAAAGGAACTTGAAGAAGGTCGCCCGGTTTTCGGATTCGGACACGCTGTATTACGTTCAGAAGACCCTCGAGCAACGGTACAGTTTGCATTGGGAGAGAAACTTTGCCCTGATGATGCAAATTTCAAAATCATTCGAACACTCCGTGAAGTAGCGCCTCGAGTATTGTCGGAAAACCCAAAGATATCGAATCCTAATGCAAATGTGGACATCGCATCTGGTGCACTATTGCATCATGTTGGCCTGACCAATCCAAGTTACTACACTACATTCTTTGGATGGGCTAGAGTCATTGGAATCGGCGCCCAAATCTTCGACGAGCGAGTCATTATGCGTGGCGGAAAAGGAGTTCCTATTTACAGGCCAAAGTACATTGCTCGAGAACAATCTCTACGTCATATCGAATGATCAGGACTTCATGTCGATTTCGACATAACCATCTTTTTCTCGTACATCATACGTTTTCAACGAAGATGGTTTCCTTAATTTACCGAGCATTTTCCCATATAACGGGAAATAAGGAGCAGGAGACCATTCGTTAACTGAACCATCCTCGGGATGATATGAGGACTGATGCAGAGGACAGCGTAGACACCCATCTTTGATTTTTCCACCCCAGTGCAGAGGCCATGCCATGTGTCTGCACAATGCATTGGTTCCGAACACACCTTCTTCGGTTCTCATAACTGCAACCATTTTGGTACCAATTGTCTTACCCTTCACCTTATTCATCTTTAATTTCGTGCTCTTGCAAACTTTTTTCCAGCGGCGTTCTTCTTCGGACATACCTACCCTAGGGAGGAATCTCCTTATCAACAAGTGTTCAAAATCAGATGTGATTTTGTTTCAAATCTGGAACACTCATTTATACCTCGTTGCAGGGGCTTTTGTTTATGCAGAACCCGTTTAATGCACTCACAGAGACTTCGGTTATTCGTCCTAAGACGACTATCGCTGTGATTATCGTCCTGACACTTGGGCTTGCTTCAATGGCGCAGTTCATAAATTTCGACAATAGTGAGGACGCCTTCTATCCGCAGAATGACACGACTGAGCTTCTTTATGAAATCGAAGATCGTTACCAAGCCTCACTTGATTTCATTCGAGTCATCGACGAAATTGAACAAGGTGATATGAAAACTGAATCTGCATGGAAGCAATTTGCCTTGATTGAGGCAAACCTATCAACTGATGAGACGTTCTTGCCGTACCATGAGCCGTTGTTCGGAGGAAAGGCAACCAGTGGCCCTGCAGGCTCTGCTCTCTTTTGGCTAAACACTCAAGATCCAGTCACAACCCAGGAATGGAGAGATGCTCTTAGCATTCGCCTTACGAATGCCACCGTTGCGGATGAAGATAACTTTTCAGCAGCACTCAATGACCTCACAGCAGCTATTGCAATGATCCCATCACCGAGAGGCCCTACTGCTCAAGAGTTAATCGACTGGCAACCAGGTGAGGTCAATTCATGGCAACTCAGAATGGATGACAATCTTTCAATTGCAGCAGAATTAGGGGCTCTTCAAGGCCAAATTCAAGGATTGATTTCGGCTCGAATAAATCCAAACGAAGCAGGACTCGTTGCTGCCACTACTGGCCCTCTGCAAGGAACACTTGGAACATATCTCGGCCTCCAGAATATCGATCACAGAGGCAACATCGTCAGCACCATGCCTGCTGAAGACAAGTCTGACCCATGGGCAAGTGACGGCCCTGTATTGATCAGTTTAGTCATTTCAACCGAACCTAGTAATTACGAAGACGCAGAAATCATCGGCGAAGTCCAAGAACTCATTACAGAATGGTCTGAAAACACTCTCGAGGACATCAAGGCTTCGACTGGAGATGATGAATTACGTGTGTTCACATTCTCTGCCTTCTCATACCAACAAAGCGCAAATATTGGAAAGGAGATTGGAATATTGACATCACTCGCCCTCTTATTCCTAACTTTTATTCTCTATCTTAAGTTTAGATCAAAACGAGATACAGCATATGTCATCGGCTTGACAGTCCTCGCAATTCTTGCAACATATGGTGCTGCAGGCGTCTTCAAACTCACATTCAATGCGGCAATGAACAGTATCCCCATCCTCCTACTCGCAATCGGTGTCGACTATGGAATCCACGTCGTAACGAGAATAAGAGAAGTCATGCAGGATATTGAAAGAGATGATCCCAAGGGTCGAATCACCCTAGCTGATTTTGAACCAGAAGTTCGTTTGAAGGCCATTCGTTCTGGAGCAATCCTAACATCTGCAGCCCTTGTCATTGCAATCTTTACAGACATGGTAGGTTTCTTATCATTCAGACTTTCATCCCAGATGTTCCTTGTAAACTTCGGTACAGTCATCGCCCTTGGTTTATTTGCAATCTATGTGTTGAGTATATCCTTGTTGCCAGCGTTAATGACGATGTTTCCAAGCAAAGCCCTTCCCTTGGCCAAATCTGGAGCCATGAACGAAACAAAACTCACCCGAAGAATCGGAGAGATGGCTCAAGACAAACCACTCTATGTCATCATCGTAACGGCTCTACTCTCGCTTCCAATGCTCTACGGCATGAGTACACTCGAAGTTGGATTTGATACGCAGGGCCAATTTGATGATTCCTTAGAAGTGGTTCAAGATTTTCTCATGCTCGCTGAGGAATTCCAAAGTAGCCCGACTCCGTTGTATGTTGTCCTCGAAGGGAATATAGTATCTCCTCAAGGATTTGAAGCATACAATATCGCCATTGCGACCTTACAAGAAACGGACGGAGTCACGGGAGTACCTACTGGGCTGTGGGACACACTGGAAACGTCTCGGACATCGAACACAGAACTTGATGCCTTGATGGCGAATTTGTCATCAAATGTGGGAGGTTATGAATTGCTCAAAACATACTTGCTTGATGATTCAACAGGACGTAACATCACGGACTCTTTGCTCCATACAGATGGTCAACAAACGATTCTTTCTTTCCAAGCCAGTACATTGGACTGGAAGGACACAGTGGATTTCGAGACTGGTCTGACAGATGCCCTTGCTACCTCTGCTTCTTCAGCAAATGGAACCTACACGATGGAGTTGAGTGGTCGTGCCTTAATTCTCGCTCAAATCAGCGCAGACGTTGCAGTCTCAGCAGTTACATCGACAGCCATTGTTGCAGGAACAATATTGATCGTTTTGATTATGATTCAACTCCTCCGAACAGGTGATTTATTCCAGAGTGTACAACGTGGAGTCGTCACATGGATTCCGCTGATTATGGTTGTTTTGTGGGTTTATGGAATCATGGGACTCGCAGGATACCAATTGAATTCACAGACCGTTACAATCGGAGCACTAGCCCTTGGACTTGGCGTAGATTATGCAGTTCACTATGTGATTCGATTGGAAGAGGAAGCGGAATTACATCCGGAAAAGGATATCGCAGAATGGACCTCAAAGACAACAGCTACAACTGGAAGAGCCATGTTTGGAGCAGCTTTGAGTACTGCAGGAGGATTTGCAATCCTCAACTTCTCAGGACTTCTACCATTGCGATTGTTTGGCCAGGTGTTCATCGTTGCTATCAGTTTGGCAATGATCTCCAGCGTCACACTTCTACCTGCATTGTATGGACCGTTTTTACGAAGAGATGCAAAGCGCCATCTCGAGCATCACGAGAGCGAGTGACCCTACAACACTGGTCGCTGGGTCTTTCCTGAACCACGATGTCCAATCATTCTGACGATTTCCCATGGCATGCTTTTGCTTGCCATAGATTGCGTCAGCATCTCATCAACTGAGGGCTGCCAATTCCACTTGGATTTCCAATAAGAAAGGAGTTCACGGCGTCGTGAAGCATCTGCTTCATGCCATGGGGTGATTTCTTTTTTGAGTTCTGAGAGAACAGATAAATGATTCACCTCATCCGTTGAATCAAGCAATCGTTGTTGGCCTTCATCGAGAGGAAGCGTTGCGGGTTGTTGCCAACGAGCATGCCCACTTGGTAACCATGTGAGGGCAGGGTCACTGTAATCTGTAAGAGCAGAAAGACCTGCATTGAGTACTGAATGCTCCACAGTTGGTTTAACCGGCCAAAGATAGACTGGAAAACCTTCTCTCTGTTTTGTCAACGCCTCAAGTTGTTTACCATGCAGCCCAACGGTTTTCCCGATAGGAATACGGTTCGTTGGAGGCACGAGATATTCGATTGCACACGGCATCATTGGAGATCCATTTCGTAGATGTTTCTTCTTTAGTTGGTTAAATGAGTTTGAAATAAACTCAGGGAGCGCTAATGTGCGATGTGTTCTTCGTCCACCAAAAGGCCGGATATTTGGACGAAGAGACGACCATGACCCTTTGATCCCACCGTATTCAATCGCTTTATCCATACGGGAATGGAAGGCATAGTGGACGATGGATTTGATTGGAATCTCATATTCATCGAGGAGTTGTTCAGCATGATTCATTGTTTTTCCCATGTGCAAATCATGTTTCTTTCGAGCAAAAAAGCCACCCGAACGCTTTACTTTCAAACTTGGACGTTTTGTTTCGACAGTAAGGACCTTTCCTTCGTCTTGGACGGCTTTTTGAATCTCAGAGTGCTTCAATAATTCCTCAAATGAACAAAAACCAAACGCTTGAAGCTCGTCTAGAGTCCAGTCCTCAACAAATGGTGAACGACCTGATAGCCGAAGAGGATCTACAGAAATCGTTCGATCATGATGAATTACAACTTGATTATCGCTTGTTAAACGAATATCAAATTCAATCCCATCAAACAGACACATTCCGTGAACTAGGCTTGCGAGAGTATTCTCTGGTGATTGAATATACATCGGTTTCATTCTACGCAAACGATTCCTCTTTTTCAATCTCCGCTAAGTTCAGCCGGCTTTAATTGGCCTTATTCGTGTATGCCGTTGGTAAAACCTCTATATGACAAATCTACGCAGGCGGGCTATGAGTCCATGGACAATCATGATGGGCATGATATTGCTTTTGACTCCAGTCATCTGTTATATCTTCTCACTCAACCAGAAATCTTCGAGGTTACCATTTGGTAAATGGATGCAAACTATCCACGAACAACGATATTATATCCACGCCATGGGATACATTGTCATCATCAATTGGAAAGGGCTTACGGATCGACTA
>CALBJF010000367.1 GCA_937892665.1 uncultured euryarchaeote
ACGTAGATTGCGCCCGCTCCTATTGCGAGAACTGATGACAACATCCCTCCTATTCCAACACCAATACGCAAGGGTGTTGCTGAAGGATTCTCTTGTGTTGAATCTTCTTTGCTTCGACTACGAAGGGTTTTGATGATTGCCCATGAGACAAAAATCAGGCTTAGAGTCTTGAAGAGGACATCTAGTGAGCCACTCAAGGATGCAACTATGATGACGCCTAATATTGCTCCTGGAATGGCTCCCAGTAGACCTTCTTTGAGGCGAAGGTCAGAATAAAAACCCTCTTTTCGATGACGTAATCCTGAACCATATGCAACAGTTCCCGATAAGCCAAGTGAAACGATTAGTAACGCTCCATCAATTTCCCATCCAGCACCATAGTGAAGAAGTGGGGCGAAAAGTAGCCCTCCGCCTAATCCGAGTGGGGCGAATAAGAATCCAATGGACGCACTGCCAACCAATACAAGGGCTATGGTCAAGGCGTCCATGCTTGTTGGATATTGTTTCTGCATATCATATCAGCGGAGTTTTGCTATACTTTCATATGGTTTGCGCCTCTGCAAAGACCATGTCTGCAATGTTAATTGGTTCAGTGGTTGGAGGATTTGTCCTTCTTATCGTGATAATTTGGTTCTTTTCAACATGGAATCGATTGGTTCGACTTGAAGAGAATGTCAACAAATCCTGGGCTGATATCGACGTATTGCTCAAACAACGTTACGATATGATTCCAAACCTTGTTGAAACCGTAAAGGGGTATGCATCCCACGAAAAAGAAATCTTCGATGCCTTTGCAGTAGCACGTCAAGCTGCTGCAGGTGCTTTGGCTCAAGGTGATGTCAAAGGCGTTGGTGCTGCAGAAAGCACACTCGCTGGGCTCATTCCACGAATCAACATGGTCGCTGAGCAATATCCTGACTTGAAAGCAAATGCCTCGTTCTTGGAACTTCAAAAGCAACTCGTCGCTCTTGAAAACCAAGTCGCTGATCGAAGAGAATTCTACAACGCATCTGCCACAAACTTCAATGCTGCTATTCAAATGATTCCTACCAACGTTGTTGCTGGAATGAAAGGCTGCGTTCGCAGAGACCTTTTCGAAGTGAAAGGAATTGAGCGAGAGAACGTCAAAGTCTCTTTTTGAGTGCAGGGATTCAAAAAAATCAACTCAAGTTGATTGTATGGAGAGTCGTAGATGTTCCTCGTAATCGGTCACAGTTCTCTTGCCATAGAGTTGGCTCGATGGTGTTCTAGGAGACGACTTACCAGAATTGTTGGGCTTGCGTCCCATATGGGAATTGTTGATGACGTTGGGGAATGCGAAGTACTTCCACTTCCTTCTCCAATGCTTGCCACCGAATTACCCGATAGTGGGCATCATCCAACAGCAGTCATTCTTGTCGATGCAAATGTGTTATGCGATTCAGTACCTTTGGTAGCCCTCAGGAGCCGATGGCCAGATGTGCCTCTTCTTACGACTGAAGCAGAAGGTATTGATGATTCAGTTGATGGTATTGATACAACTGAAATTATTGCTGCTGCTTATCGAGAAAAGATTCGTGCTTGGGAACGTCATGCTGGGGCAAAGGTTCTCGAAACGTATCTCAAAGGCTTACCGAACGAATCTAAAGTTGCAATCTTTTGTCACGACAATCCTGATCCCGATGCTTTAGCATCTGCTCTCGCAATGGAAGCGGTCTGTGCTTCACTGGATCACATTCCTACGATTTACCATGGGGGTCTGATTGAGCATCAACAAAATCAAGCAATGGTTCGGCTCCTTGAGATTCCTCTTCGTCGTATTATTCTCGATTGGGAACTGGATGATGTTCTCAATGAAGCTGATTGCATCGTAACTGTTGATTTTCATCAACCTGGTGCAAACAATATCTTGCCAGAGGAATGTGTCCCTCATATCATCATAGATCACCATAGTTCAGATAAGCCTGTATCAGCCGACGTTGCTTTTCTACGTCCAGAATATTCAGCTACATCATCCTTAATTGCAAATCTGTTAATGAATATGAGTGTCGATATGACACCCCGTCTTGCTACTGCTCTCTCATTTGGTATCCGTACAGACACGCTTTCATTCACTCGTTCTTTCAATCCAGTGGATTTACGTGCATTGATGTGGCTTAATACGTGGGTTGATTCTGAACTTTTGACCTCTATAGAAGCACCACTTAAGAATCAATATACACTTGATACATTTACGCAAGCATTAACCAATAAAGAGCAGGAAGGAACACTCATTCTGGCGCCTATTTCGAACCTCAAGAGCCGGGATGATCTTTCCCAAGTTGCTGACTTCTTATTCGCTACAAAAGAAACTGAAGTCGTTGTTGTGTATGGTATTCAACGAAACAAAGTATTGCTTTCTGCACGTAGCCGGAGAGAAAATCTACATCTTGGTTTATCCTTATCCAAGCACTTCCCCCATGGACAGGCAGGAGGTCACAAAGGACTTGCTGGAGGTCAGATTCTGTTTGAATCCCTTGGTTTTGAGGAGTTTGCTGATATCGAATCAACTGGTGAAGAAATACTCAATACTATGGCGAAACAACTCCGTGAAATTTTCACTCAGGAGGCTTCATCATGACTTCCTCCACGCCGTACATCGATGTGACACCAACTTTGAGATTACTGGGAACTGCTCACGTGGCTACTGCATCTGTTGAGGCAGTGAAATCCCAAATATCTGAATATCAACCTGAGGTGGTTGGTGTCGAACTATGCAAATCCAGACATGATGCACTGGTTGAAGGACGTCGACTCGACAAAGAAGGCTTGCTTAGGGTCATCAAAGAAGGGAAAGCCCCTATGGTCCTGATGCAAGCGATGTTGAGTGCAGAACAAAGGAGAATGGGTCTCAATGAAGGTCAAGAACCAGGTGCTGAACTTTTGGCAGCAGTTGAAACAGCCAAGGCTGCGAACATTAAGGTCACACTTGTTGACAGGGACATACAAGTCACGATGAAGCGTGCTTGGAAAAAAATGAGATGGGGGGAACGTTTCCGACTTTTATTCTCACTATTCGGAGATGATGAAGAACTTGATGATGATGTGAATCTTGAAGAAATGCTCTCAGACTCAGACCTTCTTTCCTCCATGATGGACGAGTTGAAAGAATTTTCACCCGGTGCTGGAGAAGTACTCATCGATGAACGAGATCGATACATTGCTGAAAAGATTATGGAATCGAAAACTGATGGGAAGATGTTGGTTGTCGTCGGTGCTGGGCATTTGAAAGGAATTGCTCGTACTCTGGAAGAATATGTTCC
>CALBJF010000368.1 GCA_937892665.1 uncultured euryarchaeote
TATCCGTAACTGTTGGTTGTAGCAGTTTGTAAGATGGTATTGCTGCCGATTTCAATTAATTCGATAGTTACTCCTTCAATCGAATCCCCTGATTCGGATTCAAGCACAATTCCTCTTACGTCAATAGCTTCATCCACCTCGAGAGTGTTTCCGAGTAGGTCAGTAGGGTTTCCTTGTAGCAGGAGTAATCCCGTGATGATTCCTAGGACGCTGCCAATGAATATGAGGGATGATGCTAAGGCGAGTACCCCATTTTTGTCTTCCATAAAGAGAACTTCTTCATTTTGAATAGTTGACATAGTAATTTCTTGTTCTTGAACAACAAGATCATCTTCTGCAGGGATTTCTCCACCCCCATCTAATTTTTTACGAACACGTGCACGAAGAGCATCACGTCGTTCGTTAATGTCCATTTCAAAAGCCTCAGTATTCCATTGCGCGGATTTTAGCGCGGCCGGGGTATATCCGCGCTATACGTTCCTATCGTTTGAAACGTACGCTTCCGTGTAATATCCCGAAAGTGAGTAAACTAGCTCCAATAAATGTAAAGGCGATGATTGAATAGACGATACTTAGTTGAGTTGATTGTTTGGATTCATTATCAGTGTCTTCATTCAAGGTATCATTCTCATCCATGAGCCAAGATCCCTGGCGGAGGCCAAGCTCGAGAATATGTCCGACATGTGTTAATGATTCGGCTGAAACTTTGTCGGGTGTATCTTCATGAGTATGCCAGTACCCCCCCCATTTTGTTGCATTAGGGCCGAATCGAATGTCGATGAGATCGATGGCAGGGATTCCCACCTCGAGCATTGGAACATGATCATCAATAACGCCGTCCAGTACATTCACATTGACAATGTCTGTTCCGAGGCTACCATCGCATGCAGCGACATCTTTTACTAACCCAAGAGAAGATGCTAATCCTTCCACTGAGTCCCAGAGCCGGTCAGTCTCGGAAAGGCCGACTTTTGGAGGATACACTCGGTTAATCTGCAAATCAGCATCGCCGATCATGTCGACAAGAAGGAATGCATGTATGGAATCAATTTCCTCTTGAGTACGGTCTTGAGCCCATGCCTTTGCACCGAGCATCTCTGGTACAACCCCTTGGTCCTCAGCATCAGTGAGCAAAATCCATACCTCATGTTCAAGTCCGAGCGATGGGACGATTCTTGCTAATTCAGAAAGAACCGCAACACCACTTGCTCCATCATTTGCGCCTGGAATTGGTTCATCAGTCCGATTTTCATCATCATCACGCTCCGCACGATCTCTTGAGTCGTAATGTGCAGCAAGAACGACAACTGGCAAATCTGTTTCATTACTCTCTGGAGTGTAGACTCCGTGAAGATTGGTTAGATTCGTATCTAGGTAAGGATGTTTGTCGAGTGTCCAATTCCATGCTGTGTTGTTTTCGATGAAAGAATCCAAGAGGGCACTTGAAGCGTTACTTCCGGGTAACCTCGGGCCAAGTCCGACTTGAAAAGTGACTGATTGATTCGCCGCTAATCCATCAAATTCGAGAGAATTAATGCCTTCGCAATTCAAGATGCTCTCTTGCGCTACCTCGTCCTCAATTTCATCGGCATTAACAGGGTTAAGCATCGAGAGTGAAAGGACTAAAATAAACGAAATTGCGATGTATTTGGCTGGCATTATGATGATGCCACGGACGCGGGGTATTAAATACCTCATTTTGATACATCATATTGTGATGCAGCATCCCAAATCACGGTGATTTCCTAATGTCTGAACGACGCTCCACTAAAGCCATCCTTCTCGTTGCTCTTATGCTGGCCTCTGTAGCAGG
>CALBJF010000369.1 GCA_937892665.1 uncultured euryarchaeote
CCGCAGATTTTCTTGAGAAAGAATAAAGTTCCGGAATGAACAACAATGCTTCACATGATACCTGCTCAGCAACCCCAAATGTACCAACAGCCCGCACAAACGATGCCAGCACCTCTGGCAAATATTGGCCAATCATTTCATCAAATAACCTCGGGTAAATCCAATCGTGGGTGGATGGTCGCTGGAGGCGTTCATTTCGTTTTTATGTTCAGTTTGTTCTTCTATGCTCTCCTCAAAGCATTCTTTGAGCCTGTTCCAGATTTCTACGACGAAACATCAGAATTTGCGGATCAGTTGTATTACTCAATGCAAGTGTCAAACTATTTCTTCTTCTTCCCTACGTTCGTAATAACTGTTGTAGCGGTATTGACGGCCATGAATGTTGGTTGTAACAAATTGGCTGCAATTGTATTGCCTCCGCTATCCCAAGTGAGTGCATTACTGCTCTGGTCTCTTATTGCTGCTACTGTTTCACCTGAAGATTCTTTCTCAGAGGCATGGGAAATCGTCTTCGGAGAAGATTTCTTTAAGGAAGTTATTCCATTCGTTGTATCTCAGATTATCTTATGTGTTGGAATCGTAGCACTTCACAAAGCGAGTTCAAACGACTAATTAGAGTTCGTTTGGTACTGGGGTCTGATCCATATGCAGGAATGCATAAACTGCCCACCATGTGACAATGTCCCATGAATGAACAAGATTGTTAATCCCCGTCGAGTTCTCTGTACCCATGTAATCGATCATGGTTTCCATTGTATCACATTCACGGTGATAACATGGATATCCATCTACCAGCCCATTCCAACCAAGTGTAGCAACTCCAATGTTTTGGAATGAATCGTGATCGCTTCGAGCAGTGGGCGATTCGTAAATTGCCACTGTATCTTCGTAAATGTCACCCCATAGCGGACTTTCTCCGCCTTCGAGCCAAGCTTCTCTTCCACGATCTATTTCGTTTCCAAGATCGAGGGCATCAGCACCTATCCATTCAGCTAAATGATACATTCCTGCCTGGTCGATAACGTCTCCAGTACCATCCGGACCAAGGTAGACTGAGAGGGCATAATCCCCTGGGTAGTTCACACCAGCCATATCTAAATTCAGATAATTACTCACTGTGACCCCATCGGGCAGATCGTTCGCAAATGAGCGTGACCCCCAAAGCCCTTCTTCTTCTGAAGACCATAAGCAGAAGACCATGGTTCGTCGTGCATCAAATTCTGCAAGAACGCTGGCTGTTGTCAAGACCATGCTCGAGCCTGCAGCATTGTCGTATGCGCCGTGTCTTGTGCCGTAGCCCGGAACACCAATTTGAGCACCAGGTGTGTAAGCCACCGGGGGCGCAATATCGAAATGAGCGCCAAAAATCAACCATTCATCAGGATAGACTGAGCCAGTCTTATATCCACAAATATTCACCGCCCAAGCAGTATTCGATTGGAATCTATGTACTTCGACAGTATCTAGGCCATAACCTTGCATTACACCTTCAAAATAGGTGATTGCATGTTCATAGGAGGGATTCCCGTTTCCAATCCATCGATCGAGATAACCGACTGCTCCATCTGCGCCGCATGTAGCACATGGGGTATCGTCGGTGATGAAGTCAACCCAATCATACACGTCTCGGCCATTGACCCAACCATCGCTTGCGCCTACGCCGTTTTCTTCATTCAAATCCGCACGGAATGGTCGACTTGTTTCCATAATCAATGGAATCACGTCACCACCAGATGCATTTCCTGTGACCAGCCAAGGCCAAAGTCCGCCTGCATCTTGATTTTCGACTGCTTGTATTGTAGAACCACTGGACGGGTTTTCAAGCCATGTAACCCATGACTCATCTGCTTCTCGGATTGGCCAATCGACTCTACCAATGTCTCCAAGGAAGAAGACGATGGCGTCATTCCTTGGGGGGAGAAGGATGTTAACACTCATCTGTTCACCAGAGTTCATATCCAGTACAGTTCCGTTCTGAGCCCGCATTGAGCCTGGATCTTGAATGAAGTAAGGGATAAAAACGGCAAGGTCCGAGCTAGCATCCAGCGTTAATGTCTGCCACATTCCAGCCTCAAGCGAAGAGGATTCAACGACGGTTAACGAAGACTCATCAAGCGATTGTACTTTATCTTCGCCAAAGCATCCTGAAAGAGGGGAGAGAAGCATCAAAGAAACCAAGAGCATGGCTTGCATTGGAATACGCATGAAGACAGCCAAAGGCTTGACTGCTTTCAATTCAGCGGTAAGACGAGTGAATTTATTCATCACCAAGAGTTAAATGACGAAGGGGAGCCGAATGTTCATGGCTACTGTCCGTACGGACCAGAAGCAACGTGCCCTGATGCGCGCTGTTCCCGAGTCCTTTTCCAAAGCCCTTGCCAATTATTTTGGCTCAGGGCCAACGGATATTGCCCTTGCCAGAAAGCAACATGCGGCTTATGCTCAAGCATTGCTCGACAGCGGACTAGAGGTTACGATTCTCCCTGCAGATGAAAATCACCCTGACTGTATTTTCGTCGAAGACCAGGCAATTGTTATCGATGGTCATGTCCTTTTACCACTCCCAGGACATCCATCCAGAGTTGCTGAACAGCCACCGATAGCAGATTTCCTCTCTCGCCAACTCAATGGATTCCAAGTATGTGGGATGTTTGGAGATGCGCGAATGGATGGTGGAGATCTTCTTCGGTTGGGGAACATCTTCTTTGTAGCCCGTTCAAAGCGAACCAATGATGCAGGTATTGAAACGCTAAGGAGTCTTCTTTCTCACCTCGGACATGAGTTGCGTATCATCGATATCCCAACTGAAAAGGCACTTCATCTAACGTCAATATCATCGACACCTACTGACCAAGTTATTCTCACTGCTGAAGGATTTCTTAGCGCTGACGATTTTGGAGAACTCCCAGAAGGATGTAGGATTATTTTCCTTCCAGAAGAAGAAGTCTATGGCTGCAACACAATTGGCCTAGGAAATGGTAAGGTGCTCGTGGCAAAAGGGTATCCAACTGTATTAGAAACAATTCAAGAATTGGGGCTTGAGCCAATCGTCCTCGACATGAGCCAAATCAGAGAAGCAGATGGCTCAATTACCTGTTGCACACTCTTCTTCTGAAGAAACAATGAGTGTGTTGATATACGCGAGTGTGGCCGTTTAGATTGCTGCAGGGGTCGCCCAGCTTGGTCAAAGGCGCTGGGATGAGGTCCCAGTCCGTATCGGTTCGCAGGTTCGAATCCTGCCCTCTGCACCATTTCCACCAACAAACTTGACATTCTTCCATGTACAGGGACTGTTGAAAGCCATGACAGATGAGCCACCAGTTGACGACATCCGAGACACTGTTGTTACACAAATTGTCGAAGGTGGATACGTTACGGCGATACCAATTATTATTCTCTCACTGTATCTTTTCGTACAAGGTTATCGTAGATTGGTCATTATTACTGCAATCGCTGGTTGTGCAATCGGATATCTCTCAGCGAGTACTCTACACCCGTATATGCTCGAACTTGGTCTCAATCTAACTCTTGATCGATTTCAATTGTTTTCGGCAATGGCTTTTGCAATGATTGCTGTAATGATTACGTCAATATCAATTCGTTTCTTAGCGACTGGTTTTGTGTTCATCGTCATTTCTAATGGAATTCAATTGCTAAAAAATTACGGTATCAATCCAGAGAGAGGCGAGTTACTTCCAGGGATTACTGCGATTATCGCTTTCTTTGTTGGCATGTCGTTTCGACACGTTTTGCCCGCATTCGTAGCTGCTCTTCTCTCCGCAATCGGCCTGTTTGTGAGCGGATGTATCGTCCTTGATCTACCCCTCTCATACCTTGACCTTAGTCAATCGAAGGCGCCTCTTGCTTGCATCCCAGTTGCTTTGATCAGCCTCTTTGTCCAACGATGGCACAAGAAACGAAACAGTCCTGATGATGGCGAAGTTACTGTTCGCCAACAACAACAAGCTGTCCAAAGAGCAAGATATCATCCCGAACTTGAAGTCGATACCCAATGGGCTCGTGGCGGGTTGCGAAAGTAAACGAAGGGTTAACAACTCTTATTGAACAAAAATTGAAATTTCATCAAGTTTCTTCCGTTCAATGTCTGGAACCATTGCATTCTTGCTTGGATAACCAACTGGAAGGACTAACATGGCATGCTCATGTTCAGGACGGTCGAGAATTTCTCGCAAGAATCCCATGGGAGAAGGAGTATGTGTAAGTGTTACAAGACCCATATTGTGAATCGCATGAATGAATAATCCTGCTGCTATCCCACAACTTTCAGTGCTGTAATATGTTGGTCCCATCTCTCCATTTTCACGCAATCTCTTCGATTGTCGAAACAAGACAATGACCCAAGGGGCATCGGTAAGGTGTTCTTTGATGGCATCCGTTCCCAGCGGATCGAGAACCTCTTTCCAAGCATCTGGCATCCGTTGAGAATAGGTCTTTTTTTCCTCTTCTTCAGCAGCATTACGTATCTTTTGTTTGAGCGATTGTGATGAGATCGCAACAAATGTCCATGGTTGAAGATGAGCACCACTGGGAGCAGTTCCCCCGCACATTATTGCACGTTCAATCAATTCTTTTGGTACATCTTTTGTCGAGAAGTGGCGCGTAGTGCGCCGTTTCTGCATGAGATGTAGCAATTCTTCAGAGCGCTGTTGCATCTCTTCAAGAGAAGTCTCTTCCCATTCAAGTCCAATGAATCCCTGCTCGGTCATGAACTTTGCAAGGCGTGGACGGTTATGGTATTGTATCTCAATCGTTTGAAAATGCGTCTGGCTTGAAGACCCAGCGCCATTCATCTTCTCGGTCATAATATGCCTTGATACCTGGGTAGTTGGCCATCTTCTGATGATATTCCAAAAGAAGAGGATATGGTTGAATCATGGTTTCCTCGATTCCGTCGAACTGACCGGAGAACATCATGAACGTGTTGAGAAAGGCCTTCACATCTGCAAGAGATATGTCTTCTGTTCCTGCAATCCATCCTGTTGGTGAGTTCTCAAATAGAGTTTCAAGTACCTTAAGGCCAGCATCGATTTTTGCACCGGGTTCAAACAGTGCCTTTCGGGCTGCAATCTTTTCTTCCAGATCATCGATGTAGAACGTAGGGGTGAAGGAAGTTCTCCAACCATCGATGACATCGATGATCTCGTTGACCTTTCCTTGTGTATACAAATCGTCTGAATCAAGTCCTGCCAACGAGGCTGCATACCGCATAATAGCTCCTGATTCTGCAATGGTTCCTTGAGGCGTCTTAAGCACCGGTAAGAATCCCCATGGCAATTCTCCCGCTTCTTTTAATTCCTGATAACCGTCCCAGTCGACAACTGTATTTTTCCAAGGTTGTCCAGACAATTCAAGGCAAAGACGTGTTGGTTCAGCGTATCCGGGAGATTCGAAATAAATGACTTCATGCATATCCTATGCTCCAGAAAGCAGTTCATCAAACTTCGTCATCTTCTGTGTACCTATTTCGAACACGTAGCCATCCTTCACTAAAGAACATCAAAGCGTAAAGTGATGCGAGCCAAAGATGAACGTGGTATGATATTTCTAACCAGTTTGCGGCGTCTTCCAAGGGATTTGCAAAGGCGATAAGAAGTGAAAGCCAAACAACCGTACATCCATGAAGAATCCATCGAAATACACCTAAGATTTGCTTTGAATTGGCTCTCATTTCTGACATTTGGGAATCGGTTAAAATTGCTGTAATTCCCACAACTTTGTCGAGAGCGCTCCCTCCGTTCCAACGAATCTTGCCGAGACGGAATCTGTTGATGATATCAATTAGAGTGAACAGGGTTACCCAAACCACAACCACTTCAAGCAGTGGATTAAGTCCCATCAAATTCAAACTGCCCCACGTCGACCAACTGAATATTGTCCATATCCAAGCCACGAGGAAGAGTTGAGCAAATCGGGCGAATTTTGAGAGTTTCCGTAAGAGGACAAGGTCGTGAGATAGAACCAATTCAAGTGTAATAAATAAGGCCACTGTGAGCGTAATTATTCCACTAAAAGCAAGTCCTGTCCAGCCAATATCGCCTGTCCTCCAAGCTTCAAGTAAGGCTACAAATGCCCAACAAAGTGCAATAACAGATGCTCCATTTACGGCTGCTTGCATCGTGTAAAGAGGGTCTTTTCCGTCCTTGAGAACAGATAATCCACCCATCAAACGGACCTCGAATCCAGATTCATCAACCATTCCTTTCCCGGCTGCCGTCATTCCTCCAATCGCTTTTATTCTCGCTGATTCAACGAGACTTTCGGCTTCGCTGTCTTCTTGTTTAGATGCCCATTTTGACCCTCGGCTTGCTGCGTGGGCTGCTCCTGAGCCACGTCCTTTCCTTCCAGCAGACCTTGCTTTTGCCCAAGCACGAACTTCCGGCGAGATAAGATCCTCAACTTGATCTTCGTTCAAGGGAGATCCGTGATCTGTGTACAACCAACGGCACTGAATCGGAACTGGAGCGGGATCCACGTCTGGCGCAACCATTTGGAATTCGCCCGGGCCGAGTGTTGGTAATTGGGCGACAAGGTCTTGATCACCTCCACTTTCTTTGAGGAGATGCCTGACTTTTTCGACGTCTTGGGGTTGGGTAAATCTCCCGATGAATGTCGTATTTGCTTGGGCGAGAATCTTGTAGTCAACGTCAGAGACATTTTGTGTTGCCAGAACACAGGCGACTCCATATTTCCTCGCTTGTTTGAAAATTAATTTAATGAGGTCTTTTGCAGGAGGGTTTCGGGGATGAGGTGGAAGGTACGGAGCGACTTCGTCCATGAAGAAGAGAAGTTTCAGTTCACCTTCCGCTGGTTGTTGTGTTAGCATCCAATCATACAATTCCCTGGAGAGTTCTTGGACAAAATACTGCTTTTGAGCTTCATCTTGGATGGTGTTGAGATAGATAATATTCAGAGGTATCTTACCTGGAATCGTCGGTTCTGCAAAGGCATCAATATCAATAGCAACTCCATTTGAGAACAGAAGTTGGTTGACTCCTGAAGAAAATGCAGCGAGTCTTCGAGCCAAGTCATTACGCGTTGTTTTAGGAAGGCGTTCTTCAAAATTAGCAAGTCGGTGGTCAAACATGACCTCGTCCCATGGAGGAACCTCTGGTTTTTCACCGTCTTCGTCTTCTATGAAACAGAGTGGATAGAGATGCTTTGTGAATTCGTGATGTGGTTCTCGAACGACACGCGCTAGTGATTGAAAATCTCCAACGTCAAGGCCGCAGCGAGTTCCTTCTACGAGGATTTCATAGAGAAACGGTTTGACAACTTTTCCTTGCGCCTTTTCTACGTCATATCCAGCTAAACTCGTGAAACCTGCTGCAACCATGTCCCAGGCTGTAATCGCTTCTTCGGCATCGAGATCTGCGGGTGGTGCCCGAAATGGGTCAATGCAAAGAGGCAGCCCTTTGCTCCGAAGAGGCGTCCATATTCGAACTTCACAATCTTCCATTAGTTTGCGCTTTCGTTCTATATCTCCGTCTTTTTGGTGAAGTTCATCTTCATCAATACCTAGAGCGAGTCTTGCTAAGTCACCTTGGGGATCGATGATAAGGGCAGGGATGCCTGCTAAAGCGGCTTCTTCGATCAAAGCTTTTGCCATTACCGTCTTTCCTGATCCTGTGGAACCGAGCATTGCGGCGTGGCGGCCTAGAATCTGGGAAGGGATGTCGATAGGCTCCCCTGTATCTCTACGGTGACCAAGAAACATGCCCTTTGGCTTGAATTTCTTATTCGGTTTCGCAGGTGCTTCTGGATTGAGAATGTCTCCCACCAAGGAAGCAAGGTCCGAATCAGAGACGGGCTCATCTTCGGACACCATGACCAAGCAGAGACGGTTGAGGTCTTGAATTCAACGACGCGCAAGTGGCTCAAGGCGTATGCTCTTGAAGGTCGCAAGCCTCGCCGAGTCATGGATGGACGTATTCCTCTCGCTAGGCCTTCTTGGACCGAAGGTATGAGGGATGCTGCAATGACGGCTCTTGATTCTGGGCAATGGGTCAAAGGCCCTCATGGAAGAGCATTTGCGCAAGAATTTGCAGAATTCTGTAATGTGTCCCACGCTGCGCCATGTAATAGCGGCTCAGGTGCCCTGATTGCGGCATTACGATTACTCAATATTGGAATTGGAGACGAAGTAATTGTACCTTCCTTGACGTTCATTGCAACTGCGACATCCGTTTCAATGGTCGGAGCAATTCCTGTTTTTGCCGATGTGGATGTTGATTATTGGTGTCTTGATATTGAAGATGTTCGAAAACGTATTACTGAGAAGACAAAGGCCGTTATTGGCGTTCATCTCTTTGGCCAAACTTACGATCCGGCACTGATTGAACTTTGTGAAAAGAATAGAATCGGCCTAATCGAGGATGCGGCACAAGCACACGGGACTTCTGTAATCGTTGATGGGGAAAGACGTATGGCTGGTTCGCTGGGAGACATCGCTTGCTTCTCTTTTTTCCCATCGAAAAATATGGCCGTTGGTGGCGAGGGAGGAATGATTACGACCAACGATGAAACGATTGGAGAGCGTATGAGATCAATCATAAATCATGGCCGGGACGGGACACTACAATCACAAGAAGTTGGTACAAATATGCGAATGTCGGAGGTGTTTGCAGCAATAGGGCGAAAGCAACTTGAACACCTAGAACAATGGTTAGAAATTCGCAGAAATACTGCTGAACAATATGCTTCAGCAGTCAAGTACAATCAATTAATCACCCCCCCATCCACATTTCCCGATTCAGAACATGGTTGGCATCAGTACTGTGTCAAAGTAAAAGATTCAGCGCATTTTATCGATTATATGTCTGAAAAAAACATCGATGCTCGCGTGTTCTATTCAACCCCATGCCATCAACATCCAGTGTATGCTACACACCCTCAACACAACGAGACGCTTAGTGTTACAGAATCAATTTGTACACAAATAGTTGCAGTGCCTATTCATCATGGATTAACAAATGAAGAACGGTTCAGAGTCGCCTCCGCACTCAAGGATTACGCTTGATCAAGCATGTCTGCGAGAGCTGCATTCGACCATCCTTTGAGATGGGTTAATTCGAGGCCAACCCACGAAGGGATAATGACTTCTTGATCTTCTTTCTCTAACTCAACTTCAGCAATAATAAGTCCAGAGAGACTTCCTTCGAATTCATCGACTTCCCAACGTAATCCATCTTCTCCATTCCAAAGATATCGCGTTTTAATGACTGTAGGCAACCCTTCAAGATTCAAATCGTGAAATGTTTTTGGAAGAAGTTCCCATTCGTATTCAGTAGCAGTAGCCCCGACTCGCTTTCCTTTAGCAGTGAGAACGGCTTTGAATCCTATTTCATCAACCAAGGAACGAATTCGCCAAGTGGCGATGTTCCCAAAGTCCCGCTCATCTTCGACAAAACTTTGGCCACACCATGCTATAACTCCGTTTTCATGGGTTACCTCGGACAAATAGTATTGCTGGATTTCTATGTGTTTGCCACCTTGCCAAGGCTTATCTTTTCGGCCATCAATAAGAAAACGCCGTTCAATCTCAACGTTTTCGTTCATGTTTACTCCAAGTGAGCATAGCACATAATGGTGACCAAGTATTGTCAAACCAATTTACCACGTTATTGATATGGGGCCAACTCGGATTTCTTTCTGATGAGAGGGGTCTTCATTGTTCGATTTCTTGCCTTCTTGGCCATTCTCTCAATTGTAGGGGGTGTTATGTCCCTTGACGATAAAGGCGATACGACAACATCTGGTGAGGAAAATACACCTATGAGTGAGCCACTTACGGATCAACCGGAAAATGCCCAAGATGATGACGCTCAAGAGGCCGATGGGGCGTTTTTTGAACCCGTAAAATCTGAACAAAGCGATACTGAAACTGTTGATAATACACTCTCATATGTCTTCTTTGGAATTGGGGGGGGTGTATTTTCATCTCTTATCTTCGGTTCGGTCTTATTCGAATTTATTCGGATTTTATTCTTCCTGGCATTCCTTACCCCGCTCATTGCAACTAAGGACAAAAAAGACGAACGAACACGTGGCCGGATCTTAGGGTTTGTTGAGGGGAATGCCGGCATCCATTTCTCTGCCGTGCGTGACGGTCTTGGGTTGGCCAATGGTGTAACAGCATATCATCTGCGACTGCTGGAATTAGAGAATGCTATTCTTTCTTGGAGAGACGGTAAATTGAGAAGATATGCTGTTTCAACGATTTCTTCTCATGATATCGATTCGATACGTCACCCGATTGTTGGAACTCGATTAGCGATTTTAGAAATTCTTCATCAATCTGAATCCTTAGGATTGACTGGGAAAGAGATTCAACAAAGGCTTGCTATCTCTCGACAATTATTATCCCACCACATGAGGTCTTTACGTAATTCTAATTTAGTTGAAAAGAATGGTTCGTCTCGAAAATCGCCCTGGAAATTATCTGTAGAAGGCTTGAACGAATTGAATGGTATTCAAAATAAAGTCGTCCTTTTGTAAAATCAACTTACCAGCCCTTTCATATTGCTATGATATATCCAAGAACCATGAACGCAAAGAAATTTGTTGCTTTTGGCGTCCTTACCATGATGGTTATGTCAGGATGTTTAGGGCCTGTCGATGAAGAATTTGTTCTCTCTAAATTACCAGAAGACTGGACTTTGAAGACAGAACGGATCATTGCAACCCCTCAACTGGTTGAGTATGATTCGTGTGATTTGATGGAAGTGGATCTCAAAGCAAGCATTGCTGAAGAGTATCGTACTCAACTCTTGCAAGCAGTTGAAGAGGCGTACAATTACAGAAGCTGGGGTGATGATATGGTCGCTGAAACGGCTATGGATGATACTGGAGGAAACTCTGCTGAAACATCGACAAAGCGTGTCGAAGGAGAAGATTTCAGTGGAACCAACAATCAAGAGCAAGGTGTAGACGAAGCCGATTTCATCAAAACAGATGGATATTACATCTATGTCCTACAGGGAAACACGCTCTCAATACTCACTATTCCTGAATTTGGAGAAATTGAATTCACATCAAATGTGACTATAGAGGGTAGTCCGATTTCAATGATGCTCGATGGCGACCGATTGATTGTTCTCTCAAGTTACTCGCCTTGGAACACTGATCAAGATGATGAGTTGTACAAACTATTGCAATGGGATGATGGCTACAATTCCTGGCGTTCTTCATCGATGACTAAATTCACAACGTATGATATTTCAAATCGTTCATATCCAGAAGTTGTCCAAGAATTATACTTGGAAGGGTACAGCGTTGATGCACGAGAAATTGATGGGTCAATCCGAGCAGTTACTCATTCTTGGCTCGATGTTCCGGGGCTAACAGGTTGGCTCGACATGCCAAGCGAGTATTGGGAATTGGATTATCAAGATGAGGATGATCGAAGAGCATTCCGCGAAGTTATCGCTTACGAAACGATTCTTGAGAATGCTGAAGCGCTTAATTCGCTTAACTTAGAAGACCTTATACCAAAAATCTATGAAAGGACGGACGGAACAATTGTTGAACATGACATGCGTTTAGAGAAGTGTCAAAACTTCGCAAAGCCACTCGATGGTTTTAGTCGTGGATTTACCAATATTCTGTCATTAGATCTTTTCTCTGATTCGTTTTCATTCGAGTCCGATCACATTCTAAGCAATCATCCGTTGGTTTATGCTTCGCAGGATGTATTGGTTTTGAGTGAGAATTCATGGGATTGGTGGTGGTTCTGGGGCCAAGATGAAGTCATGGAGCAGACCAACATCCACACATTCGATATTTCTGTCCCAGGTACCACAACATACACTGGTTCAGGGCGAATTGATGGAACGATTCTTGACCAATTCAGCATCTCTGAACACGAAGGTGTTCTTAGAATTGCAACGACGGTTGGGCAGTGGAACAGATGGTGGATGGATGACCCCGAACCAATGTCCTCCTCCATCATTACCCTCGTTCGTGGAGTAGATCCTACAACTGACCAGCCAATACTGCAAGAGTATGGTCGCCTCGACGGGATTGCAGAAACTGAACGTATCTGGTCTGCTCGATTTGTCGAAGACCGGGCGTATCTTGTTACCTTCAGAAACATCGATCCTCTTTGGACCATTGATTTGTCTAACCCAATGAATCCTGCAATTCTTGGAGAATTGAAGGTACCTGGTGTATCGACATACATACATCCAATCAACCAAGACATGTTGCTCACAATCGGAATGGGGCCTGCTGGAGAAGATGGCTTAGGGCTGGATTGGTCGAATACTCGCCTTTCGACCTTTGATATTAGCAACATTACCGAGCCTCAAGCAGCAAGTGTTCTTTCTCTTTCTCCTGTCGATAATCCTGAAGAAGGTCGTTGGACATGGGCTTATTCAGAAGCTATGTATGAACACAAAGCTTTCCAATATTGGGGGCCAAAAGAGATGCTTGCTGTGCCTCTATCGACATACCGATGGGTTGATGGTTCAACAAACGGAGAATACTCGTGGCACTATGAATACGTCTCTAAGGCAATTTTGGTAAAGGTTAACGAAAGCACGGGAGATATGTTGATTCATGGTGAAATCAATCACTCGTCTCTGGTCAATTCTGAGGAGAGCAATCATTGGTGGGGCGGCGAGCAGAATATTCGGCGTACTATTTTCATGGGCGATTTCATCTATGCGATATCAGGTGCTGGAATTACTGTACATAATCTCGACAGCATGGAACAAACCGATGTCGTAGCCTTTGATATCGAAAAGCCAGATTATTACATCGTATATTGACCTCGGTGGCAATAAGCCAAACCTCAATTGCTGAATGGCTCAGCCATCAACGTGTCACTACGAGTTGCTGTCGTCGGCTGTGGAAGATGGGGTTCTCGCCATCTTACTGCATTAAGACGACTTCGAAAACAACTCAGCATTGAACATATTGTTGCATGCGATAATGACGAGATGATTGCTCGGTCTTTGCGAGAGGCAGGATATACTGTTCACCAAGATGCTGCCTCCCTTGTCGACGAACATCAATTGGATGCTGTAATTGTTGCAACTCCAAACAACACACACTATTCTCTTGGAAAAATGTTTCTTGAACAAGAAGTACATGCCTTGGTTGAAAAGCCACTTTCCGTACAACATGATTCTGCTTCTTCACTCGTCTCCATTTCTGTTGAAAGGGGAAAGGTTTTGAAAACTGGATTTTTGTTGAGATTCCATCCATGTGTCCAAGATCTTCATTCTCGGCTTCGCTCGGGAGAACTTGGTGCTATTGAACGAATTGAGTATAAACGATTGTCAACAAGAGAAGGAGATCCTAATTCTAACTCTCTTGATTCTTTAGCGATTCATGGACTCGATATTGCTACATTATTGCTCAGTGAACAATCCGCAATGGCCATTTCAAGCGTTGTTGGTGATGAACGACACTCAAAACTCTGCCTTGAATTTCCATACCAAGTTGAGGTGGAGATAGAAGTGGGGTGGGAGTGTAACGAAAACGTTGCTGAATTCCGTCTTTATGGTTCGAATGGAGTTGCTATTGTTCGATTAAATCAGCATGACTCGTATTCTATTATTCAGGACGAAAATGAACAATATATCTTCGTCGATGGCGCACAACCGCCACTTGATGGCCAGCTCATAGATTTCCTGACCTTTGATTCGAAGACATCGTCTGCTGCTTCAACAGGGTCTATCCTTCGAACAATTGACTGCATCGAACAAGCACGTCTGAAATTGTCTTCTCGAGGAGTCAAGGCTGCACGAGAATTGAAGAGATGATGTTGTCTGGGGTGGAATATGAGCCCAGAAAGAGTCATGCTTTGGCTTCTTGCAGGAGTTAGCATTTCCTCAATCGCAACATGGATTGTCCAAGACTCCGTCTTTGATGGAGCAACTGCCTTTGCAGTTCTATCGTGTGTCGTTGCAGCAATCTGGGGAATTTCAAGATACGATTCCACTGTAAAGTTCAGCGGGATGGGTAACGGAGGCATTCTCAACATGCTGGCTTTTGCAGTTGTTACGGCAGGACTTACCTACTGGTGTATAGCAATGTATGATTTCCCATTAGTCGGTTCAATTATTGGTAGTATTTGCACCATGGCATACGTTTGGTGGACTTTTGGAATGCTCGAACCCGGGAATCCAACGGCATAATTGGGCGAAGGGTCAAATGCCTCCATGGAGGAATTCAATTCATGGCGAAGCATGGCGAGCATCCAGAACTCCCTGACCATCTCGAGAATTTACTCGATGCAGATGTTCACACTATTTTTCTCAAGGCAGATTGCCCTCCTCGTGTAAAGAGAGGGACGATTGGCCAATTAGAACTTGTAGAGATTGAAACCGAAGATGATTGGGATAACCTTAGTATCGAATCCCTACAAGAAGAGCTTGGTTCCATTGTTGAGATGAATCAACACCGCAGTGATTGTTTCTTGGAAATAGACCGCAAGGGTTGCCGTGTTCTCCAACTTGGAGATTTACGAATTACATGTGCTAGCCCACCATTCTCAGATGCAAGGGAAATCACGCTCGTCCGCCCAGTTGCGAAATTATCTCTTTCTGAGTATAATCTTGATTCCAAAATAATTGATCGGCTTTCAGACCATCATCGTGGAGTATTCATCTGTGGACGCCCCGGTTCAGGAAAAACAACCCTTGCTCAAGCAATAGCAGAGTATCTTGACGAAGACATTGGTGCAATGGTCAAAACAATGGAGGCTCCTCGTGATTTACAACTCGCAGATAGGATCACACAATACGCCCCCCTTGAAGGTGATTTAGAGAAAACTGCAGAGATTATTTTTCTCGTGAGGCCCGATTTCGTTATCTTTGATGAGGTTCGAAGAGCTCGAGATTTCGAGATTTTTGCTGATGTCCGCCTTGCAGGAGTTGGTTTACTCGGAGTTACACACGCAAACTCTGCGCTTGAAGCGATTCAGCGACTCATTGGAAAGGTTGAGCTTGGACTTGTTTCTCAAGTTCTCGATACTGTCCTTCACGTAGAAGCGGGAAGAATACAACAAGTGCTTGAATTACGGATGACTGTAAAGCCGCCCTCTGGGATGCAAGAAGAATTAGCACGCCCTGTTATCGAAGTTGTTGAGTTCCCCAGTGGTAACGTTACGCATGAAATGTTTGCATTTGGTTCTGAATTGGCGGTCGTTCCCGTAACTGAGAAAAATCAGCAACGACCTGTTCAGCAACTTGCTCAAAAGCAACTGGTTCATACAATCCGCCAATGGGCTGGTGTCAATGTCCGTGTCCGTTTCACAAG
>CALBJF010000370.1 GCA_937892665.1 uncultured euryarchaeote
TTGACTAAACTCATTGCGGAATACGTCTCTATCGTTGCATTAGTACTCGATTGAGACTCTGTTTCTGTATGCTTAGAATACTGGAGCATTATATCAATAAATTGGCCGCTATAGGTACTTGGCTGGTCGAGTAGTTCTGAAGAAATAACGTAGGTTGCTTCGACGGAGATCCCGTTGAGCATTGCGCTTAGTGAGTGTGTACTCCATTCATTGAGAATCCCCTCGGTTGAGAGAGATTTTGTACCTATGATTGAGCTGTCAATGATGTTGATTGTGCTTCCTGCAATTGAAATTGATCCAGATAAATCCGAATCTGAGATTTGAGCATCGTAATATTCAACCGATAATGCATCAGGTGAATCGATTGTTAGATTTTGCATGTAGGCAACTCCGGGTTCTTCGAAGTCATGCGCATGTAAGCGTAAACCGACTGAATAATTCGTAATTGAAAGATCCGATACCATCATCGATGATGCTTTTCCATGTCGAATCGTTACACCGGTTCCTACTCCATTCCCGTGAGCGCTTATCTGCTCCATTTGGCCTGAAGTTTCATCGATGTCGATTCCAGGGGCTCCTGAAATTTCTAAATTTCTAAGGATGATATCTTCACAATTGAAAGCGATTAAGCCGATTTCTGAACCCACAGATATCTGTGAATCTTCGATAATGAAATTACCATCAATTGATTCTAATCGAACTGTTGAATCTCCTACGAACGAAGGTGTTTTCAAGCCGCTTACATGGCCAGTTACGCCAATTAGAGCAAGGCCATCTTCCATTCCTTCGTTAATTGTTACATTATTGAACTCAACATCGGAGAGTCGTACCCAGGCTGCATCGCCGTTGCAATTTGTAAATTCAACTCCATCCAAAACAATCTTTGCATCTGGGCTTTGGGATTGGATGCACATTGAACCAGCGTCGCGAAGGTGAGAATTGGAAATTGAGATTGTTGCTTGTGCACTTGAACTAATTGAAATCAGTGGGTCAGCTCCTGCGGAACGAGCGAAATTAACATTTTCAGCAACCATCTCTCCGTAACCAGATGCAGTGAGTAATGGTGAGCCTTCGACGAGTTGGGTTCCTGAAAGTTGTATTCTTGAACCAACGATTCCATCAAGAACTAATCCGCCCCATCTCGCTCCAAATCCGGTGGAAGAAATAGTTGCAGAACCTGCTTCAAAGACACCTTGTACATCGATGATAGCCTGTGATGCAATACGAAGTTCAACACCATCATTGACTGTTAATTTTGTTGTTGATGCAATTGTTAAGTCTCCCTCAAGACGATATGGGCTCCATGATTTCTCTAAGACAAGCCAAGAGTTGATCATACCTGTAGGCACGGTGGAGGCCATGAAGGTGTGAGATGTCGATCTCTTTGTATCCCAAGCAAAGAACTCGGTAAACGACTGGATTTGCATTGTAACCGTTTTCGTACCACCTTGGATGTCTTCCTGAGAATCAACTGAACGGGCTGTTGTTTGTGCTGAGGCTTCCCCAAGTACATCCGTAGAAACTGTTTGCCCATCTACAATAATTGTCGCTCCTTCAACAGGGACTCCTTTATCGAGAACACTGATTTCAAGGACTGAGAAGAGCGAGAAAGAGCCCCCTGTACCTACAGTAATTTGTTCATTTGCCTCGCCTCCAGTCATTTCCACTTCACACAGTGCGCCGATGGAGAGCGTGGATGTGAATCGGACGTTACTGATTGATTGTGATGAGGAACATGACCATTGAACTGGTGATTGGACTTCAAGTCCGTTTCCTTCGGATGTAAAAGTGGATTGAACGTTCAGAGACAGTGATGTTGCGTTAAGGATTCCTCCGTCTCCGGAGAGAGTTCCTGATGCCCCGAGATCGACGGATGAAGATGAATCTACAATCAGCGTTGTATCGATGAGTTTCAGTTGAGAGTTTGTTGCGAAGTTGAGGTTTCCGTTCAACATGTGAGGACTCCCGTCCGGCTTCGCTCCTAGAACGACAGTGGAAGAAGAAGGGAGATTCCAATCTCCTTGGGGGACGGTAATGATCTGAACTGACTGACCTGCTTGATTGCCGATTAATTCTGCTCGAACACCTGCTCCTTGATAGAGAACGTCAACCATAGAACCTGTGGACAGGAGTGGCAGAGATGCAACACCGTTTGTATCTGCAGTTGAAAGGAAATTATGTGAATAAGCATTTGCTTGAATTGGTTGATTGTTGATATCTGTAAACGACACATACGTTTCGTAGAAATATCCATATGCTGTTGTTGAGATTATGCTTGTAGAAGGTCCTCCATAGAGGAATGTGCCATCACCTACTGCATCAGATGATCCTTGAGCCGTGTTCTGAGGAGTGAATGTTCGAGCATTTGCTGTCGATTCTTCTTCAAGGAGAAGGGGAGTGTTGTGGTAATTTGCAGCCCATGTAGAGGTTTGAAGATGGGATTCATCTGTCAATCGAACACCGTATTGTTGGGCCGAAGTTGTCAAATCCTCAATCGTAAATGTTGACTGAATTCCATAGAGCCCTGTTGTCTTTCCATTGATGAATGTAGCAGTTCCAGCCGCCAAGGTACTGTCTTCAAAGATTGCTCCCGTAGAGTACCCGCTTGTCGTTAACTCGGTTGATTGTATTGAGGTGTACCATGCATCGATTCCTTGGGAGGTTGCATCGAAGCTGCTGTAGGCTTTCTCAACGTTGAATTCGTTCCATTCATGCTGACCTTCCAAGACATTGACTGCCGGCCCATCTCCTTGACTTAATTCCGCCTTTGAATCTGTAATCTCTGTATCGAGACCTGAAAAGGTCATTACTTTCCCTTGGGATGTAAAATTTGAATTCTCAAGGATTAGTAAACCGTCTCCTGAACCTCGCAAAGCAATATTTGTTGATTCAATATCGCTGTTCTTAATTTCAGTTACACCTGGGCCGTCTATGTCAAACCCAATTTCAGTTTGGGAGAGTGTTATATCCTCAAAGTTGCAATCAATAGTACAGCGTATATCAATCGCCGTTCTATCTAGTGCCTGCTGAGTGAAATCAATATCGGACACATAGATGCTTTCAACCGAGCCCCAAACGAGGCGATCACCCGTTAGAAGAGCGTCTGAGACCGTCAAATCATCTGTGCCTGAACCGTCGATAAGTAGGGTAACAGATTGGCCGAATATACTGCTCACGGTGGTTGAAGCACCCGCATCGGAACCTATTCCAACGCTAACATTGTCAAGACCGAGCCCCGTAATTGTTGCATCTCCTGCCACAATATCAAGAGCGAAACCAGTTTGAATAAATGTTACATCAGATGCAGTAAGTTGATTTGAGGAGGAAATTCCTGTTGCAGCATTTGTAAATTCACCCGTTGTAATAGTGAACTGGCCTTCATTATGAACGGCTTGAATATCAATTGTGTCCATTGTTACGTTTTCAGCTATCACTGTTCCAGTAGCATGGATATCAA
>CALBJF010000371.1 GCA_937892665.1 uncultured euryarchaeote
AGCCGAAGTAACAGGGTGGGCACCAGTCATTCCCGATTCAGTTTCGGTTCGTCCAAGACGAGCCTTCTCGGTAATTTCCGGCGCAGCCATGGCTCTAATAATGGCTCTTATCGTTGTATTATGGCAATCAGATTTGCTTTTGTTAGAACTACCTCCACCCTCATCCGAGTGGGCATTCGAAGACACAAACATTCGTGAGTTACAACAAGATGGTTTGTCAGGAGAAGACGTACGGCTCTGTATGGTTGATACCGGTATTTCCCTTACGCATTCAGCGCTTGCAGGCTCTACAGTTGAATTCAAAGATTTTGTAGGTAGCGAGATATCTCCTATCGATTATGGTTCGATATCGCATGGCACCCTCATGGCAGGTCTTCTGATTTCTTCTGGATATCAGGACGGTATCGCTCAAGGTGTTACCTTAGGGATGGCTGCTGCTCTCAGTGCAGATGGTGATGACAACACAGGTTCTGAATCAAGGGTGGCTTCAGCGATACGCTGGTGTGTTTTTGACTTTGAAGCAGATATCATTTCCCTTTCTTTAGGGGGTGAGCAAAATCAAGATGCCTCGAGAGAGGGTGCAACAGTCTCAGCGACACGACAAGCACTCGACTTAGGAATCTTTGTTGTAGCAGCCGCTGGAAATGATGGTGGATCTTCCGATGACGGATATGTGAGTGCTCCGGGAAATGTTCCTCTCGCCATTACAGTAGGTGCTTCTGATCGATTTACTGAAGTCTGGTCTAAATCTTCTTCTGGTGAGCAAGTTGATTCAGATGGAAATCTACGTCAATATCCAAATCAGAAACCCGAATTGACTGCTCCTGGAGTTTCTATTGTCTCAACTGGGATGGATGACCAATGGTACTCCTCAAGCGGAACTTCTGATGCAACCGTATTCGTAGCAGGTGCGTTAGCCCTCATTCTCGAAGAACATCCCGAGCTCAAAAGAACGAATGAATCTGGTACCGATTGTATCCAACTCGTTAAATCCTCCTTAGCCTCTTCTCTCTCACCGGATATGGCTCATGATTCACGGGAAGGATATGGTGTTCTCGATGCAAAGGCATGGATGGAATCGATACCGTCAACCATTGACTGCTAAGCCGGATCAATGTAGAATTGGAACTGTATACCAACTCATGGGTTGATATTATTATATAAATTTGATATTCTAGAGGCTGCGTTTATGATATTTTAAGTCTAATATGATATTATTAAGGCAGTCGGCATGGGCGCAGTATTATATTCGTTGATGTTCTCCCTAGGCTTAGAGGAATTAAAATGGGATTCAAAAATACAGGAAAAAGTGTAGGGTTAGTAGGGATACTCCTAACCTCATTGCTGATGGGTCTAATGACTGTGCCAGCTGTAAGCGCCATTAATGAAACATCGAGCGGAACAATCACCACAACAGAGACTTGGAGCGGAACTCACACCGTCACAGGAGACGTCATTGTAGCAGAAGGTGCCAAACTGGTCATCAATGCAGGTACAACTGTGAACATCAAAGCAGGTGCTTTCATCGAAGTTGAGGGTGCAATTTGTGCGGGTTCGGCTTCCTGTGGCGCTAGTCAAGCAAGTGCTTCTTCTCCTGTTCGCTTGAATTGGGCAGCTCCTGTAGATGATTCAGTAATAGGCAGATGCAGTGTTCAAGGCGATATTCTGCAGAACAATCCCGATGCGGCATGCGGTTCTGGCGTAATTATTCGTAACACGATCAATCAAGCTTCGACTGGATTATCTCACGTCACGTTCGATAAGGCCTATGGATTCCCGATTGAAGTCAAGTCAGAGACAAGGTATTACGCCGGAGCATTGGTTTTCGATGGTTCTTCATTGAATGCTGACCATCTCACTTTTACCGATATCAATACTACAAACGTACTTGCGATTGATTTTGCAGCTCCAACAATACGAGACTCGTCATTCACTCTCGGCATTGATGGGCTTGAAAATATTGGTAATGGAGTTGCAGCTTACAACGCTGGGGCTGGTATTCTTTCCAAATTAACCGTAATTGATTCTGAATTCACCGGTGATAGCGAAGCATCTTGTGATGATGTAACCAGTTTAATTTATTCAAAAGATTCTTTTATCGATTTGGATAGAATTGAGATCAAAGATTCAGCAGGCGGTATTTTCCTTCGTGGTTCTTCAGGTTCCTTTGGAAATTCGACACTCGACGTGAAATGCAACGCTATTGACACGAATTCGCTCAAGATGACAGGGGATTTCTCTCACACACTTTACATCAATAACAATCAAATCACTACTGCTGATGGAGCTGGAATTACAGCATACGATGGCGCAAAGATATCAGCATCAGGAAATACAATTTCTGGCGCAGCACAAGGTTCTGGATTTGCTATTCGTGATTCGGAAGTAAGTGCTCATCAAAATACAATTGGCCCGATTGGCGGATTCAACGGATTCTGGGTCTTAGGCCGTTCTGATGTCGAAATCGAGAATAATACTGTAAAAGATACCGCTTTGGAACCTATTAAGGTCGGAGAATATCTCTACAAAGACGGTGTAGGAAGTTATCCGGATCCATCTGCAAACAGAGCATACATTGCGAACAACCTTGTTGCCAACAATACTGGTGTTTGCAGCTCTGTATGGATGTACGGTGGAGATTTCCAATGTCCAGCAATTCACATCTTCATGGCCTCCGCTACTATCGTAGGTAATACCGTTACTGGAAACTCAGGAGATGGAATTCGAATCAAGGGTTCAATTGTCAACGTTCAAGACAATACAATCGAAGCAGGTCAATTTGCTGCTAATATCAGTCATTTTGATAACAAGT
>CALBJF010000372.1 GCA_937892665.1 uncultured euryarchaeote
TAAGTTCATTTGTCGGTTTTATGATTCCATTAGTGTTGATTGCAAGTCTGGCTATGATCAACATCAAACGATTGATGCCAGAAGAACTCACTTCAAAAGAAGAAGAATAAACTGGGGATTGAGAATCCTCACAAATTCACTGAAATTATTCATAGTATCAACGCAAGGGATTCACAGGAGGGAATGGAATTCACTCAAACAGCCGTACGATTTGCATTGGATTTTGTCTTCTCCTGCTCACGACATTGTTTGTATCCGTTGCATCTGGGCAGGTCTCAGATGACAAGCAACCCAGTCCAGAAAATGATACGATGTATCTTTGGGGAGATGCTTCTCTTGCAAGTGGTTCTTGCTTCACCCATTTTTCCTCAGATGAAACAACAGAATTAGGATTTGGCGAAATCGATGAAACTGAAAACATCGATTTTTCCTGTTCCTTAAGCGAACCTCTCTCGCAAGAAATGTTTCTCGATTCTGAAGGAAGCATCTCTTTGAGTCTTGGGTTTTTGATTCAGGCAACAGAAAACAGTGGTGACGATCTTGTTCTTTCGTTCAGTAAGGATTCTGAACTTCTTGCTCAGAAGGAATTCATCATTCCAACATTTTCAGATGAACAGATTACCTGGAATATTCAACTCTCTGACAACATGACCTATTGGGAAGAAGGGACTAGTCCCGTGCTGCATGTTCAATTCAACAAGCCAGGTCCAACAACACTTGAATGCCTTGACCCAAGTAAATTCATTGCAGGATGCGACCCTAAATTCCGCATGTATTACTCAGACAATACTGACGGTTTGAATGTGGAAGGACTCTTTTCAATTCTTAATTCGTCTGATCCAGGGGCAATAAACCCAAATCAACCGGTTGATGAGGACGAGCCAACAGCGCTTTCAGTTGGTGAAGGCGCTCTCTCAGTACTCTTGTTTTCTCCTTGGTTCATCGGTATTTTCTTGTTCGTTGGTTTCATTACGATGAAGAGTGATCGTTTCCAACTGGGTGTTGTCCTTGAAGAGGAATCAGAAGAAATCGAACACGTTGAACAATTGCCTGAAGGAAGAACATTGGAAGACAGTTATCGCGCCAGAGTGCTAACGCTGTGTGCATTGTATGTGGCTCAAGGAATTCCTTGGGGTTTCATCACTGTAACATTCGTGACCTTCCTTGCTGTAGAAGGTGTTGCTGCTGGAGAACTCGCGTTACTGCTCACCCTCGGTACTCTTCCTTGGTCTCTGAAGTTCTTATGGGGGCCAATCATCGACAGATTCCAATATCCCAAGATGGGGAGAAGAAGACCATGGGTTCTCATAGCCCAAACAGGAATGATCATTTCACTTTCTGCTATGCTTCTGATTCCAGATCCAACAAGTGATTTGACCGTTATTGCAACGATGTTCTTGATTTACAATATTTTTACGTCACTTCAAGATGTGAGTACAGATGCTTTAGCAGTCGATGTGCTCAAACCAAATGAGCTTGAAAAGGTCAACAGTTACATGTTCACTGCCAAAGCAGTTGGCGGCATCATTGGAGGCGCTGGGCTAGGTACAATCATTGGTTTTGTTGGAATTAAAGGGGCTATCTTCCTGCAAATCCCTATACTAGTCATCATTATGCTTGTCCCCTTATTCATGACAGAACGGCCTGGGGAGAAGCGGTTCCCATGGAGCGAGGATTCAGAGATTCAACTCAAGGAAGATGATGAGGAAAAGAGAGACATCAAGGACATCATTTCAGACGTGAAAACTGCATTTTCACTCCGTTCAGCCCAATTGGGTATCGGGCTTAGCCTGGTCATTTCGCTTTCTTTCTTCTTGATTCCAGTTCTACCTCTTCTGTTTATCCGGGAATTAGGCTGGTCTGAAGAACAATTCAATGCAACCAAGGGTGGCCTTATTCTGATCGTTACAATGGTTGGATACATGATTGGAGGGCAATTAGGAAAAAGATTTGGAGGGAAACTTGTCATCATCTATTCCGCTCTTGTGGCTGCTCTTCTCAACGTCACATGGGGCTTAACCGAGCCGCTGTGGGGGAGTGAACTCTTCATGATGTCAATATGGAGCCTTCATACAATTGCATGGGCTATGGTGGCGATCAATACATATTCGCTGATGATGAGGGTGACTTGGGGTAAGGTCGGTGGGACTCAGTTTACAGGCTATATGGCTATGATGAACCTTTCAGCAATAATCGGATATCAATTAACAGATCCATTTGCGACTCGATTTGATTATCCTACGTTGTTTTTACTCGCAGGACTCCTAGAGACATTCGTCATTCTGGTCGCTGTGATGATCGATCCAAATGAGACCAATCGAAGATTGCCAAATAATTAGTTTCCGCAGCCACAGCCCGTAATTTGACAGGAAGGGTCTACAGGCTCTTCCGCTACTTGTTCAACAACCTTCTTTTTTGGCTTGCGACGGAAAACGTTAGAGAGTCTACCTTTGCGTTGATTTTGGGATGTACGTCGGTTCATATTGGCGCTAGGAACAATTCGTAAATAAATCATCGTGTAATGAACCCGATAAAAGGAAATGATTTTCTTATGTTTCTTACAGAGATAAATACTGTCGATATTACGAGGTTGTTAACAAATAAATATCGAAATTTACAGGTTGATTTTTATCTGCCTAAGCGGAATGGCTACAGGTTCATATAAGAGACTTAACTGGTAAATCTGAGGGCGAAAAATGAAAGGAATGGATACAAATAACTCTGAGGCAAAATGTCCAGTAATGCATGGCGGTGCAATTAGCGCGCCGAGTACTGGTATGACGAATAACGATTGGTGGCCAAAAAACCTCAACCTGAATATCCTTCATCAGCACAGCACAAAGTCAAACCCAATGAATCCAGATTTTGATTATGCAGAGGCTTTCAAGAGCCTCGACTACGAGGGTTTGAAGAAGGACCTTCACTCATTAATGACTGACAGTCAAGACTGGTGGCCTGCTGACTACGGTCACTACGGTCCTTTCTTCATTCGAATGACATGGCACGCTGCTGGAACCTACCGAACTGGCGATGGCCGTGGTGGCGGCGGAACCGGAGCGCAGCGATTCGCACCTCTCAACAGCTGGCCAGACAACGGCAACCTCGACAAGGCTCGACGCTTGCTATGGCCGATTAAGCAAAAGTATGGAAATTCCATCAGTTGGGCTGATCTACTCATCCTTACTGGGCAAATCGCCATTGAGTCAATGGGTGGACCTGTTCTTGGTTTCGGTGGCGGCCGTCCTGACATTTGGCAACCAGAAAACGACATCTACTGGGGTAGTGAAGATGAATGGCTCGGTGACGATCGATATGGCGACACACGTCAAGACCTCGAAAACCCTCTTGCTGCAGTTCAAATGGGTCTCATCTACGTGAACCCACAAGGGCCAAACGCAAACCCTGACCCACTTCTCAGCGCACAAGACATTCGTGAAACATTCAGTCGAATGGCAATGAATGACGAGGAAACCGTTGCACTCACCGCTGGTGGTCACACCTTTGGAAAGGCACACGGCGCAGGTCCCGAAGACCACAAGGGTCCAGAACCTGAAGGTGCATCACTCGAAGAACAAGGACTCGGTTGGACCAGCGACTACAAGTCGGGAGTTGGCCGAGAGACCATCACCAGCGGTATCGAGGGTGCATGGACTGCAGACCCGATCACATGGGACAACGGTTACTTCGACATGCTGTTCAAGTACGAAGATACGTGGGAACTTACAAAGAGTCCTGCTGGCGCTCATCAATGGACGCCATCCAACCAAGAAGCGGTTGACATGGCTCCTGATGTAGAAGATTCCTCGATTAAGGTTCCAACAATGATGACAACAGCCGACATGGCCATGATTCGTGACCCTGCATACCGTAAGATTTCCAAGCATTTCCATGAGAACCCAGAAGTCTTCGCTGATGCGTTCTCTCGCGCTTGGTTCAAACTTCTCCACCGTGATATGGGGCCAAAGTCCCGCTATCTCGGTACAGATGTCCCTGATGAAGAATTCATTTGGCAAGATCCTGTAACAGCTGGAAGCACTTCTTACGATGTTGCAGCCCTCAAAGATGCGATCAAGAGTAGTGGCCTATCCATCTCAGAAATGGTTGAAACCGCATGGGCAAGCGCCTCCACATTCCGTGGATCTGACAAGCGTGGCGGCGCCAATGGCGCCCGTATCCGCCTCGCACCTCAAAAGGACTGGGAAGGCAACAAACCTGCTCAACTTGCGAAGGTTCTCTCAACACTTGAACCGCTTGCAGCCACACACGGAGCAAGTATTGCAGACACAATCGTCCTCGCAGGAAATGTTGGGATAGAGATGGCATCTGGCGTCGAAGTTCCATTCACTCCTGGCCGTGGCGATGCAAGTGAAGAGCAAACAGATGGT
>CALBJF010000373.1 GCA_937892665.1 uncultured euryarchaeote
AGCAAGGACAGCAAGGTCAGCAAGGACAGCAAGGTCAGCAAGGACAGCAAGGTCAGCAAGGTCAACAAGGCCAGCAAGGACAGCAAGGTCAGCAAGGACAGCAAGGTCAGCAAGGACAGCAAGGTCAACAGCAAGACAATGGGCAAGGACAGCAGCAACAAGGTGGAGACCAAGGAGGCCAACAAGGTCAACAAGACAGTCAAGACCAAAACGGTCAGAACCAAAACGGTCAGAACCAACAGCAGCAAGGACAAACCCAGAACGGTCAGCAAGGTCAACAAGGCCAGCAAACCGATCAACAGCAAGGCCAGCAACTTGACAACCAAGACCAAAACGGCGAAAACGACAACGATGGAGACGGCATCCCTGATGACCTCGACAACGATGACGACAACGACGGATTGGTTGACGACCTCGACGACAACCCGCAAGATCACGACAACGACGGAATTGACGACGCTGAAGACAGCGACGACGATGGCGATGGAATCGATGACGATGAAGAAGTGAACGACAATGATCCTAATACGAACATTTACGATCACGACAACGATGGAATCAGCGACGCTGTTGACCTCGACATCGACAACGACGGAATCGACAACAGAAACGACGTTGCTGAAGATGGTGTTACCGACCTATCCCGTGACCATGATAACGATGGCATGGACGATGGAGTAGACGACGATGACGACAACGACAACATTCTTGATGTCGATGAAGCAGACGGCGACTTCGGTAACTACCGCTACGATCACGACAACGATGGAATCTGGGATCTCAGCGACACCGATGACGACAACGACGGTCTTTCAGACTGGTTTGAAATCAACGATGGCAACGATCTCACAGGTCAATTTGACCACGACAACGACGCTATC
This sequence comes from uncultured euryarchaeote, assembly GCA_937892665.1. GTDB lineage: Archaea > Thermoplasmatota > Poseidoniia > Poseidoniales > Poseidoniaceae > MGIIa-L2. The sequence goes on from CALBJF010000373.1 coordinate 882, forward strand.
GAGGATCACCTCGATGACGACGATGATGGCGATGGAATCCTCGATTCCCTCGAATCCTGAATACGTTGAACAGATTTATGTCGTAACTCCAATGCAATTTGTATTGGACGGCCGGGTCTCAGGGGAGTCAGCTCCCCTGAGGCTCCTTTCTTTTTGATATCCTTTTATTGCGGGTGATACTTTTGACTCTCAACCACCCATTGTTTTGATATACAGTTCTCTGGTCAGCAACTTGTTAAGAGGGGCTCACATGCTGAAAATCCGATACAAAAAGAATTCAGAATCAAACATACTCACATCAGTGATTTTAGTCATGCTCATGGTTATGAGTACAACACTCGCAATGATGATTCCGACAGAGTGGGACGAACCTACAACAACAGTAGACGTTGAATACAGTCCTATGGAAAGCAGTCCTGCTATGCAATCAATGAATCAAGCCGGCCAAGGCAGTTATGACGGCGTTACGACGTTCAATAACGATAATGTCCATCCCTCTTTGAGTGACATTATGTGGGCCGATACCGGCATTGCATCCGGAGTAATCCATGACATTGGTGCTATTGAAGCAATTATGGCATCCAACAATTTCCTTATCGAAGAATCAAACCGTGATGACCACGATAACGATGGAATCAGCGACTTGTACGATCTTGATGATGACAACGATGGAATATATGACTTACTGGAACGCTTCGATGGTTGTTATGGAACTGATCCCTTTGACCACGATAACGATGGTATCTCTGATGCTGATGACTGGGACGACGACAACGATGGAATTCTCGAAGGGCCTCTTGACATTGCTGCTCTTGAAGGACAGGGACTTGACCCTCTGAACGTCAGCACTCACCGTTACCTGCCCGAAGATACAATTCATCCATGGACTGGCACACAAGTAGGGGCTTTCTACCTGGCTGATCAAAACCCACTGGATCACGACAACGATGGCGTAACAGATGAGGATACAGATGGTTCTGGAGCAGGGCGATTTGACGAAGACGATGACAATGATGGCCGTATTGACCAATTTACATGGCCGTGCGACTTCGACAACGATGGCGTAAGAGATTACTTTGATGATGATGATGATGATGACGGTGTTAAAGACGTCGAGGATTCAAATCCGTATGATGCAACCGTTACAACATCACATACTCAAGCAGGCAACCTTTTCGCAGCCCCAACAGCATGGGACTTTATTGATTACAGAGATTATTCTGGCGGCGTTAACTACGTTACTTGGGAAGCTGCAAGAGTAGATGCAAACGACGAGTTTGACTACGCTGGAGGAACGACAGGCGATGGTGCAGCAGGTACGCCCTCATTCACAGACATCATCGACGGAGATCTTGATGGAGACGGAATTCCAAATTTTATCGATCCTGACAATGACAACGACGGAACCCCTGACTCTGCAGATACTGACGACGATAACGATCTTATTCTCGACATGTTCGACCCAGACGACGACAACGACGGGATTCCAGATGTTTGTGTAAACGTCGATTTCAACAATGATGGTCTAAGCGACTATACCTGGACAAACAGGTCTCCTTACGAAACACCAGGTGGGAACACGGATGGAAAGGCTGGATTGGATTGTGAACTCGATTACGACCAAGACCTTGACGATGACCGACTTCGCCCATTCGATCAAAACTACAACGCAATCTATGATTGGCTTGACCCAGAAATGGGTGGAACAACCTCTCCAGACAACCTAGGAAACGTTCTGGTAAGTGGAGACGCTACAAACTTCGAGTATGATACCGACGATGATAACATCGATAACGAGAACGACAGTTTCCCTCTTGACAAGGCATCGGACGTTATCGCTTGGAATTGCCCAACATCGGCGAACCCAAATCCTACAAATCCAGATCCACGATGTCAAACACGCCGTGCATCTTTCTCCCAATTCAATGATTGGGACGGCGATGGCGTACTCAATTGGGAAGACGTCGATGATGACAATGACGGAATTATCGACATGCTCGATATCGATTGGGATTGTGACCTCGACAATGATGGAGATCTTCACGCTATCAACGGTGCATTGTACCGAGATGACGGTCCGAATTCTGTTGATTCAGACATTGATGGAGACGGCCTAGAAAATGACATCGACTGGGACGATGATAACGACGGTCTTTCCGACTTGTTTGACCCTGATGATGGAAACTGTGGCTTAGTTGATTCTGATCTCAGTGATGCCTTCCAACAACCAGCATACCCTGTTGGCGACGGAGGATCTCTCACCGGTGGAGCAGATAATCAAGACTATGCTACAAACGCAGATCTATATTGGGCAATGGTATTCTTGCACAACCCGTTCTCCGAGATGGTGCTCGATTACAACGGATATGATGGAACAACCAACCCAGTAACTCCAGGGACCATTCCCGAATTCTACTGGTTCATATTCGCACGTTGGTCCTCCTACAATGGTGGAAACGAATGGGATATTGACAGCGATGGAGATTCTCTTGTTAATGGCCTTGACATCGATCAAGACGGTGATGGACTGCCAGATTGGTGGGACCAAGACGAAGGAAACGATGGAATTCAAGACATTAACGATCTAAAGATGGGTGGTTCATTCAACATGACAACATGTGGCGTTACTGTCGGGAATCTCGGCCAAGGATTCACTTGCGGATACAACTATGCTATCGCTTACCAAATGCCGCTTAATGGGGTAAATGCCCAATTCGGCCTTCCATATTCAACACGACCTGATGCAGTTGTCGACCAAGGCGCAACTCCCGGTGGCGCTTCTGGTAACTGGTCTTGTACTCCCGGGGCACAAGGCGGCTGCTGGCATTACGACTTTGGTGGGGACGGCAATACAGATTCTGCCATAACCTATCTCCAAATGCAAAACAACCGTGACTCGTTCGTTACATGGATGGGTCTTTTCACAGGTATCTGGCAATGGAACTCAGACAATGGACCTGAAGCCGATTTCCCTGACGAACTCGGAGCAGATTTACTTCAAAATGATGAGGACGGAGATGTTGATGGGGATTTCTACAACAATAGCATCGATCTTGATGATGATTACGACTCCGTTTATGACTGGTTTGATGTTGATGACGACAACGATGGTCTATGGGACTATTTCGAAATAGATTCAAACGATGATCTTGACGATGACGCAGGCCAAGAAAATGGCAATTTCTTCTCAGGTACAAATTGTGTCGATAACGACGATGACGGAAACGATGCAGATGCAGATGATGACGGATTCTACCAAGCAGTATGGGATCGTGGTGATATGACTCTCGGCCTCATCCAACCTAAGGTATACGACGTCGACAACGACAACGACGGTGTGCCGGATGGTGAAGACGTAGATGACGATAACAACGGAATTCTAGACATCAATCAAGAACTCATTGCTGGATGTTTCTGGGGTGAAGAACAATCGACTTGGGACCACGATAACGATGGAATTGTTAACTGGGCTGACGATGATTGGGATGGCGACGGAATCAGCAACGCTGACGAATTACTAATTTCGATTACTCAAGCCTTTGATCACGATAACGACGGAGACAGAGACGATATCGATATCGACGATGATCAGGACGGAATGCATGACGAAGACGAAGTCATGCTCTGGCCTGAACGATTCCAACGAAATTCCACCAATCCATGGGATCACGACGACTTCGGTAGTGGAGAAGCCCTTGCTAATCCATCCGATCCATTCACTGGCCCAGACGTAATTGACGAGGACGACGATAATGATACGAGAGCAGATGCTGATTGGGATCACTTGGAAGAAGGCTTCTCATCAGATACATGTTATGCAGGAGCTCTATCTTCAGATTGGGATTCCGACAACGACTGTACGTTTGATGAAGACGACAAGGCACCTACATTCATCACTCTAGACATGCCAGGTAATCTATGGATGGATGCTCAGAGCCCGGCAATCTTCAGCGGTGTTGTTACATGGGTCAATCCAATTACACTCGTTCAGGAAAATGCGAGCAATATGCCTGTCCAAATTCATATTGAATGGGCATCAAACGGAACCACAGCTATCGAAACAACAAACATTCTCACAGGGCAAAATGGACGTTTCTCAGTAGGACAGTTCCTCTATCCAGAGGATATTGTTGTAGGTGATAACACGACATACAAGGTCTATGCCGTCGTAACAGAAATGTTTGCCTTCAATGGTGCCACATCTGCTGACTACTTGGTCGGTGTCGAAGCGAATATGACCATCGATCCAAGCAGTAACAACTGGGAATTCTTCAGAAGTGATGAACAACAGTTGTGGTTGGAATTTTATTCCTACTACACTGCTGACTATCAACGTGGAATTTATTCAAACCCGATTCCATATGCCCCAGTAACATTCTCCTTCTATGGTGGATTGTTTGGTAACCTTACAGAGCCAACCAACTTTACCAACTTTGACGGACTTGGCTATCGTGCGAACTCCAACGGATTGACCTCGGTTTCATTCGAGCAGGCTGGAGGAGCAACTGGTGTCTGGAAGCAAGTACAATTCAACTCGACGATGGACAACGGAGCAGGTGTAGCACCTGGCGGCCTTGAAGAAATTATTTGGAACAATAACACAAAGGTTCACGACATAGTTCAGGATTCAAACGGCTTGTCAGCCCAGTATGAACGCGTTAACACGAGTTTACCAGCAGGTGACTACAGTTATGTTGGACGGGTTCAACCTGATCTCGCCTCTGAATATCCGTTCCCGTTCCTTCACGGAGATGAGGACGAGCCTCGTTCAATGCGTGTTATGCACAGAATGAACATCGCAGGTACAATGACTTTGGAAGGAACACAACCAATTTCATTCTTCGATGCAACCATCAACAACGGCGACGGAACGTTCGGTAACTGGAGATACATGTATCACGGCCCTGCCCTGACCGCAGCTGGAATTAATTACAACGAAGTGTCTGCTTACAAGGCATACAGCACACTTTGGGATGGCAATGACGCTTCACTAACCGGCCAAGCAGTCAACATCATCGATTTCGTTGATGTTAACGCCACGCATTGGTTCATCACACTCGTCAACGGTGGGGATTCAAATCTCCCTCCTTGTGGACAAGTCGATCCAAGTGACCCAGATAGCCCTGTGCGTTGTGAAATCGTTCCAGAAATGGATACGGGCACATCTCTTGGACTCGCTGGCGATGTTTCAAACAGAACCGAAATCCCATGGACAGTGGACCCAATTGCAGTACAGATCGACAGAGACCGCAATGGTATCTTCAGCAGTGGTGGAGAGACACAATTCACTCAAACACCGAAGTGCCGAGATTCACTTGGAAATGACATTCTCATGACTGTTCAAGGCGATGAAACAGAATGCCAGACAAAAGGTGGAATACAAGCTGTTTACGATTACAACTTCACTTGGGAAAGCCAATTCGCATCTGGAACCTACGGAATGCGCGTCGACTTTACTAATTCGGCGTATTACTTCACAGGCAATTCATCAACGCTTGCAACCACTGGTGCATACATTAACGTAACAGTCATCGGAACAACCGACTTCCAATTGACATCAATTCCACGTTTGTATCGTAACACGAACACATCAATCCAAGCTCGATTAATCGATAATTCATTACAACCAGTTCGCGAAGCACCAGTCAATTACACTTGGTCATTCGATGGTCGAACCGAAACCAGTTATACCGATACAAATGGATTCTTTGAAATGCCATTTAACATCACTTCAGATGACGATTTAGGTTCATTCACTCTGACGTTTGATTATGAAGGCACATCATTACTCAAACCGAGCAATGCTGTGCAACAGGTTTGGGTTGTATCTCGGACTTTTGTTTCAGTAATATCGACAGACGGCAATAGACGCCAATCTGGGGATTTGTGGGACTTTACTGCTCAGGTGAAAGATGATAACAAGACCTTCGAATACGATTCGGGTGGACGTGATCTCGACGGTACAACAGCGCCAAATGGGGGTCTCGTTGACGTCATCTTCGAAGGAACTGACTTCGACAACGTTCAACACCGCCAAGTCATTGCAACACTTGCACCATCTGCGGGTGTTATCTCATTACCAGAAACCCAGCCTGACAGCGCCCATTTGTGTTATTACGACGGAAATGGTGATGGATTCGCAGACCGTGACCTCAACCAGAATGGCGTTCTAGAACGTCTGGAAAGCGTTGGTTGTTTGAAGGCGGATGTCAGTCCATTGAACCCAATCAACCTCAGAGACGACCCAGAATCTTTCTTACCAGACGGATTCGGGCCAGTCAATGTTATTCTTCGATTCGAAGAATCATTGCCAAATGAGGGCTGTGCGGGTCTTGATGCAAGTTACCTCGGACTACAAGGTCAATGGGATCCATGTGCAAATGTTCCAGGGAACAACCACTTCAGAACCGTCATGACATACAACGCAAATGGATTCTCTCTCATCGGAAGAACCCTCTTGTCAGTGGATGACCAGATAGTCTACACGAGCGAAATTGATACGGTTACAGGCCTAGTTGTTCCAAAGCCAATGATTGTTACAGGACAGCTAAAGGATGAACTTGGAACCAACCTAACCGACCGCACAATACGTGTAAGTTATGAGATGGTGAATGGCCAAAGCGGCCCAGTGAATTGTAATGCAGGTGTCACTGACAGCGATGGATTCTATTCTATTGCCTGTCCTCTTTCTGACGCAACTGCAGGTAAGACGAAGGTTACAGTTTCATACTCTTCGTATGATAACAATGATGCATTCCGTTACGACAACAAGACAGTTCAAACAGAATTCGATGTGTTCTCAAATTCAACACTTGATATCAACGAAGTAGGACCGTTCAAGTCCAGCGTCGATACATTCACAGTTGATGGAATACCTTACCCAGTTCTTTACTTGAAGGAATCATTCCACGTTGACGCTCTACTCAGCCAGAGTAACGGGCGCTCAGTTGGCGGTAAGTGTCTGAACATCTATCTTGACCCTGAAGAAAACATTCGACCTATTGCAACAATTCGCACAAGTGATGTCGATGGAACTGCAGAGTGGTTTAGTGGAGATCCTCTCCAAAACCCAACCCTGCGTGGTGTCGAATTAACAGGTGGTAAGAAAGAAGGATTCAGAACTCTTCGAGTTGCCTTTGAGCCAGACTTCAACATCCCTGGAGGATGTGACAGAGACATTGAGAACGTTCTCAATGGATCATTCGCAGAACTGGATGTTTTGGTGCGATCTCGTGTCGATATGCAAGTTCAAACTACGTGGTACAGAGGTGGCGAAGCCGGTGTTCCAGAGAATACCCCTATTATTGGTGAAGTAGCACTGTTACGCGATCGAATTGACGTCGCGATCGAGGCTGAAGAGATTCAATTCATTCGCCAATATCGAGACGAAACTGGCGCATGGCAAACAATGCCTGGTGGAGTAAACAATTCTATCACAAATGAACAAGGGATTGCTCGATTTGAATGGAATTTCGATGGACGCACATGTGATGGAGTGGAGTGTACTGGTGAATGGCAAGTTATTGCAGTCTATGCAGGAAGCACTAATTTCCAAGCATCTCAGAACAACATCACCTTCGCTGTAGATTACAAAGAAAAAGTTAGCGAGGAAAAAGCAGGCTTCTTCTCTCCTGAGAATTTGATGGCTTATGGAATTGTCCTCATGGCTCTGCTTGTCGCGAGTGCACTCTACTATCGTCGAGCCATGAGCCGAAGACAAGTTCAGTCTCTACGTGGTATCCTCACAGATACAATGATGCAGCTCGAAGCGAGTAATGAATACATCAAGATCATCTTTGATTGTTACAAGAATCTCGTTAAGCACTTCCGTAAGTACGGCTTCATGAAGAAGGTATACGAAACAACTCGTGAATTCGAAGCAGCGGTTCGTACGGCATTCAACATGGTTCCTCCACAACAACTCGACGGTTTCCTAACCATCTTTGAAGAGGCGCGTTACTCCGACCACAATATCGGTGTCATGCAACGTGATGAAGCAATATCAACACTTGGAGCTATTACCACTTCGATCACCGCCGCTTTAGGCGAAGATTCGTTGATTAAGCGATATGAAGGCACTGGTTTGTACGATAAGCAAACCAAGGCTGGAGAATTTGTTGCTGCAGACGGTACAACCCGTCAAGCAGGAATCGTTGAAGGTGAATCGACCGACTTCAAGATTTGAAGCGTGAACGAACCCCTACAAGGATTGGCTTAGCCAACCTTCAAGGGTTGGATGCGCTCTCAAGTTACCATGGAAGACTGGAAGATACTCATCGACCGCGCTATGGCTGCAGAAACACAGAACACGATTGAAGCACACAAGATATACGGTGATGCAGTACGTTCAGCACTTGCCCAAACACAAATGCTTCTCGGAGATTTGGAAGCAGCGCAAGTCATCGAAGCCCTGTACGGTGCTCTCGTAGCATACTCACAACAAGTCATGCTTCGAATGAAAGCTGAAGACCCAGAAGTTGGCGGTGTCGATCACGCATTCCGTGCAGGACAAGCCTACGGGGTCTCATGTGTCCTAAACCACCTCATCGATCAGTTAACTGACGTGGCAGGAATTACGGCTCTCGGCGCTCTTGATGACTTCTCAGATACGCTCCATGATGAAATTATCATTCAAGGTCGCGCTGCAGGTTTAACTGTTGAACTCTTAGATGCAAAAGGCGAAATTCTCTACGATTGAATCTCTTCTATCGCGTCGGTGACTTCATAACCAGCAGGTAGGTCGCGAGAATGCCTCAAAGCATCGAGGGAGTCATATGAGCAAGCCAATACGAAAGACAAATGCAGATTTGGTCGAGTTAATCGGTCAACTGAAAGCCCAGTCTCGTGATACCGGTGTAGCACTATGGCGAGATGTTGCTCAGCGCCTCTCTAGGAGCCGCAAAAACTGGGCCCAGCCAAACCTAAGCCGCGTAACTCGTTACGCCCCAGAGGATGTAACCATCCTTGTACCGGGGAAACTGCTTGGATCTGGTGAAGTCACAGGGAACCGCACCATCGCCGCCTATAGTGTCAGCACAAGCGCACGAGCCAAGATTGAAGCCGCAGGTGGGCGAGTTCTCACCTACGGTGAATTGATGAACGAAAACCCAAGCGGAAACGGGGTGATTATCCTTGGATGAAGCAACAACCTACGTCTTTGATGCCGATGGACTCATCCTAGGACGTCTCGCATCGACAGTAGCAGATATGCTTCTGAAGGCTGCACGCTCAGATCGTGATGACAAAGTTGTCATCATTAATTCTGAGAAAGCAATCGTTTCGGGAAGTTCAACTTCTGTTCTACAGAACTATCACGACAAATACGCATTGAACCATGCTCGCAAGGGTCCTTTTTATCCTCGTATGCCAGACATGATTCTCAAGCGTACTGTTCGTGGAATGTTACCTTACCAAAGAAAGAGCAGTGGTCGCAGAGCACTCCGAAATCTACGTGTAGAAATCGGTTGCCCTCATCATCTTGCCTCAGGCATGCCAGAAGGCCATGTTGAAGGCGATGACAGCAACATACGCAAATCCTTGCCAGAAAGCTATGTTCGCCTCGGCGACATCAGCGCAAGTCTTGGTGCACCAGCGCACCGATGGACCGGAGGTGAACAATGATGGCACGTAAGAAGAAGTCAGTAGAAAGTTCAGGAAAGAGAAAGACAGCGGTTGCACGAGCATCCGTCAAAGCAGGAAAAGGTCGAGTTCGCGTAAACAGTGAACCGATCGAAATCCTACAACCATCTCTTGCACGCCGTAAGGCAATGGAACCACTCGTCATTGCAGATGCAATGAATCGCCTATCCAAGGTCGACATCAACCTCACTACCAACGGTGGAGGAATCATGGGCCAAACCGATGCAATTCGAACAGCAATTGCTCGTGGCCTGGTTCACTACAACGGTGGAGCAGAAGGAATCGACGAAGAACTTCGTGACGAGTACCTACGATTTGATCGTAGCCTTCTTGTTAACGATCCTCGTCGTAAGGAAGCAAAGCACCAACTTGGACGTGGTGCTCGCCGAAAGAAACAAAAGTCCTATCGATGAGGTGATGAAAGATGATAATTCCAATCCGTTGTTTTAGCTGTGGTACCGTTATTGCTCACAAGTGGGAAGCGTTCAATGAAAAACTCGCAGAAGGTGCTAGCGTAGGCGATGCACTCGACCACGTAGGTTTCGAACGCTACTGTTGCCGACGTATGTACGTCGGACACATTGATTTGATCGAAGAAATCGTTCCTTTCAGTGCTCAACACAAGTGAAGATACCAAGGGCCTGTGGGTTAGCTTGGCCTATACTTGGCGGCTGGGGGCCGTCAGACCCCAGTTCAAATCTGGGCAGGCCCACTCCGTAGATATCAGGGCTAATACCTGACCAAGCAGCCTTGCATTGATATGGTTCAATCCCTAGCCCACGTTATGCGCTCCCGAGCCGTTGCCCTGTTCGTTCTTCTCTTAGCGACTAGCCTGACTCCAATCGCATCTTCAGATGTGACCATCACGGTTACGGATGCTACGTGGGACGGGGAGAGTCGTATTCTTGACGGGAACGTAACGGTTTCGTCAACATCAACCCTTACTATCGAGCCTGGAGCAATTATTGATACTGGAGACTATTGGATTCAAATCGACGGCTCCCTCATCGCAACCGATGTAGAGTTCATGTCGAGTATTACGCCAACCAGTCAAGGTTCAACTGGAGCGGGTCTATGGCCAGGAATTATCATTTCATCTGCAGCCGATGCAGTACTAACCAACGTTACTATTCGTGGCGCTGAATCAGCTTTAGCAGTCCATGGAGACGTTACAATTCATGAAGAAATCCTGATCACAAACAGTTACATTGGTTTTGATATCCATGCTACTGGAACAGTGATAGCTGAAAACGTAACAATGGACACAAT
>CALBJF010000374.1 GCA_937892665.1 uncultured euryarchaeote
CTGGTTTTGCAATAACTGTGCATCCTGCTGCAAGAGCTGGAGCGATGGAACGCAATGCGAGTTGGAGCGGGAAGTTCCAAGGGATGATATGTGCTGTGACTCCAATTGGTTGTCGCAATGTGTAGTTGAGGCGGTTTCCAGGAACTGGGATTGTTGATCCTTCGATCTTATCGCTGAGTCCTGCAAAGTATTCCAGAGTCCATGCTCCGAATCGGATTTCAGACAATGCTTCACGGAATGTCTTTCCATTGTTGGTGCTTTCAATTGCTGCAAGTGACTTTGCTGAAGCATAGGTTGCTTGAGCCATTCTGTTGAGCATTCGACCACGTTCTGCTGGATCCATTGCACTCCAGCTTCTGTCTGTAAAAGCTGCTCTTGAGGCTGCAACACATCGGTCAACATCTGCGAGAGATGCTTTCGGAGTGGTTGCGATTGTTTCACCTGTTGCAGGGTTTAGAACTTCATGTGCGTTATTCTCTGAGGAGGCGCACCATTGGCCATCAATGTACATCTGCTTCTCGTCCATGAGCAATCCACAACGGTTCGCCACATAGCCGATTCGGTTCATTCCTTTGCCACAGAAGATGAAGTAAATCTGTTCTGAAGACCCAATAGACTCATGAGGTGTATGTCGCAAGAAGTCTCATGGTCGAGCGTGTTGGTCTTGCAACAGAGTCGGCAAAGGTGATGAGTAAACGTGCTCCTCGCTTGCTGATTATCGCTGGAGCGACCGGTGTTGGGAAATCAACAGCTGCTGGGCAGATTGCTGCTGCAAAAGGATACACTCGTATTCTTTCGACCGATGCTATTCGTGAGATTATGCGAACATGCATGGATGTGGATGACAATCCAGCATTGCATCGTTCTTCTTTTTCTCGAGGAGAGAATGGTGAACCTGTTCTCGATTGGCAACGGACTTGTGAAGCGGTAGAACCTGGCATTACAGCAACCATTGAGCGAGCACGTCGTGAAGGAATCGATCTTCTCATTGAGGGTGTACATATTGTTCCAAGCGAACGAATGCTTCGAGCATGGAGAGAAGGCGGTGGGATTGCAGTCGGATTACTCATGCAAGTTGAATCCGAAGAGAAGCATCGAGAGATGTTACGATCTCGAGATGCACATTCATTCCGACGTGCAGATCGTTATCTTGCAGGATTTGATAGGATTCGACGTATTCAGGATGGACTCCAAGAGAAGGCCAAGATTGCTTCATGGCCTGTTGTTGATCCTTCTTGGGGCAATGATATCGAGAAAATTGAACACTATCTCGATTTGGCTTGGAATAAGCACAAGCGTTAATCACAATTCGATGACGAATTGAAGTGGCTTCAATAGCATTGCATCTCGATCGGAAATACCTAGTTCTGCTGAAACTTCAATTCTGTCTGAACCTAAATCAT